>NZ_JBVHVT010000033.1:0-90038 GCF_055564695.1 Streptomyces sp. NPDC029014 | reverse complement strand
GCTACCTCGCCGGCCTCCACCTCCGCGCCGCAATGATCTGGATCGACGACCTCCTGAAGACCGCCGAATGATCACGACATCACACAGGCCCTAGGCCCCAGTGAGACAACACCGCGGAGGGCGGGACCGTCCTGTTCGGCGCCAGGAGAAGCGATGGGCTCCCGCGCGCTGAGCATGCACCTGCCCGCGGCAGACCGTAAGTGCAGGCCCGTCACGAACGACCAAGACTCAGGGCGCCGACAAGGGGCTCGTGTGAGGTTCGGATCCTGCGGAAGCGGTCGCCGCCCACCGGGCCGGCTGGGCGTCCGTCCGCCGGCCAGGCTCTCCGTCCCACCGCACGTACGGTCAGGCCTGCTCGGTGCCGGACGCCAGGGCGGGCATGAGAGCGGCCAGGACCGTTCGCATGTAGGACTCGGGGACGGGGCGTGTGCGCAGGAGCCAGGTGTGGTAGATCGGGCCGTAGATAAGTTCCACGGCCAGCTCAAGATCCAGGTCGGGACGGAGCTGGCCTGCGTCGCGAGCCTTGGCGAGTCGGGCGACACATTCCTCGATGGAGCCACGCAAGATGCGGCTGATCCCATCGGCAGCAGCGTCGTCGCTCTGGGCGGCAGCGATCAGGCCTCTCCAGACCGCGCCGAAATCAGACTGGAAGAGCTGCATCACGGCCGCGGTCTGCGTCGTCAGGTCAGCCTGGATGTCGCCGGTGTCCGGGTACCCAGCCGCGGTGTCCCGTACGGTCTCAACGCCCTCGATCAAGATCGCCGCCTTTGATGGCCACCAGCGGTAGATCGTCGTTTTCCCCACGTTCGCTCTGGCGGCGATCGCCTCGATCGTCGTCGCCGCGAACCCGCGCTCGGCGCACAACTCGAAGGCAGCCGAGATGATCGCCTCACGGGCCTTCTCATTACGACGGGCTGACATGCCGCAATCCTACCGAAACGCTACCTCCCGCCCGGTGCAGGCCTTCGGCCGCCTGGCGGCAAGCCGGTCGCGGACCTGGAGCCCGGAAACCTGTGCGACTGCGGCCTGCGTCTGTGAAATGCCCACCACAACGAACACGAGTACTCGCACTCTCACGCCGCCCTCCTCGCCGTCGCCTCCACGGTCTGCGCCGTCACCTGCGAACCGGCCTCAAGGCCAAGGAGGGCGTCACCGGCTTCGACTGCACCCATTGGATCGACAGCCAGGGCCGCACCATCCGCTTTGAGCAGCGCTTCGAGGTGCACGGTGTGGAGGCCGTCAACAAGGCCGCCTTCGCGGACTTCGGTCCGTCGAGACGCCGACCGGCAACTGAGCCGCACGCTCCCCCCTCCGGCGAGGCCGTTCCCCTCGGAGCCGTCGGCCACCTTGAAGCTCCACCGCCGCCACCATCGAGCTCGTCGCGGCGAGGCGGTGGAGTACGTCGCCCGGCAGGTGCAGTTACCCGAGTTGGAGCCGGGGACGTACGAGTGGAGCGGCCGGACGATCGAGGACCACCACTCACTGTTCCGCGGGCACCTGGGCTGCCGTGAATGCAGTATCGCGGACGCGGACAAGCTGACGGCCCGACTCGCCGAACACGACGCGTGTAAGGAGCGGCGGCCGGAACAGGTGCCGGTGCAGCTCCTGACCCGCTGTCGTGAGGAGTCATCGAGCCTCCGTCTCCGGGGGCGGACCGTGGCAGCCTCGCTGCAGGCGGCCACGGTGATGCTGACGACGAGGATCGAGGCGCGGCTGACAGTGGAGAGCACAGAGCGGATCGTGGCCCTGGTCGCCGGCGTCGACCAGGACGATGCCGTACCCGGTGAAGCTGGCGCCTGTGAGGGCGAGAACGACCCGCCGGTCCCGCAGAAGATCAAGGCGGCCCCGGGCAACGTGAGCCTGGAGACGATGCTCACCGAGATCGACAAGCTGCTGTTCGCCGACGTCGGACTGAGGGTAGTAACCAGACGGCGGGCGCGGGCCGCAGTCCCGTCCCATCAACGTACGCACCCGCTGCCGCTGCGGGTCACGCTCCCGCTGCTGCACGAGCGGGAGCGGGAGATCACCGACACCTTGGTGAAGTTGCTGATTTCAAGATGCTCAAGCGCCAGATGGCCGAGCCAACTTCGACCTCCTTCGCAAGCGCGTCCTCCACGCAGCATGAGGTCGCCGGTCGTAGCGGCGTGGATGGTCAGGGTGTTGACCGCGACGTCGGCGCTTTGATGGAGCCAGAGGACTTGAAGGAGAGCGTCTGCCACGACCGTTCGTGATTGTGGTTCCGGTGACGCTCCGTGGCTCTGACACGGAAAGTGATCCAGAACCACTCTTCAGGCGTCGCCGACAGGCACCGAGCTGCCCAGCCCGGTGACCAGCGCGACGCTGGTGTCGACCTCGTTCCTGTGTCCAGCCGGTGATGCCGAGCCGCAAGCCATCCAGCGGCGTATTCCCGGTCAGGCCGCAAGCCCGGACCCTGGTCGCCGTGGTGCGTGCCGTGGACCCGGCCGCGGAGCAGCTTCAGTTCTGTATGTCCGACGACTGCGGTCAGCGCCTGCCCTTACCGGGCGCGCAGATACCTCCACATGGAGTAAGGAGCGCTCCTGCCGAAGCGCATCTTCGTCAGTTTCGACCACGACTATGACGTGACCCTCAAGGACTTCCTCATCGGGCAGGCAAAGAACCCTGACTCGCTCTTCGAGGTGCATGACTGGTCGATCAAGGAGGCATCATCTGCCTCGAACCGGGAGTGACCGCGGGAGTCCTGAGGCCACTTCGCCGCCTGGGGCGACGTCGGACCGTCGGTCACTGGTTCCACCGTCCGTCGCCGCCGTCAGGCGGTGCCGCGGCCCGGTCGGTGTGCCGCGGCATGGCGTGCGGCGCGGATCCGGTTGCCGCACCGGTCTGAACACCAGCGGCGTGCGGCGTGTGACCTGATCATCAGCCGTGTGCAGCCGGGGGTGCCGCAAGCGGCGATCTTGGCGGCATCGTTGCTGCTGAGGAGCTCCGACCCGTTGTCGGCCAGTAGGGCGAGCGCCAGGTCCAGCGGATGTTCCGTGTCCGGTCGGACCTCGCGGTACGGGCCCTGGCTGCCCCAAGCGAGCATGCGGACGGGAGGGCTGGCGCCCAGCGCCGCATTCACGGCCTCCACCGGCGGGAGGTCGGGAGCCGTGCCGCTGATGCACGCCTCGAACAGGGCGCGCAACGCCTCCCGCAGGTTCCGCACCCGCGAGACCTGGCCGGCGTCGAGGCGAGCACCGGCGGGCAGCAGCCCACGGCCAGCCAGCCACGCCTCGGCCGCTGGCGGGTCGGGCAGTCCCTCGTAGGGGCCACCCGGTAGCCGGAAGCGTGTGTTGACGAGGGCCAGGGAGACGAAGAGCTCGTCACCAGCCGCCGGGGGAGTTGGCGTCGCGCTCACGCGGGAAGACGGTACGGCATCCATGGACCAATGGTAAACCTTGCAATTTCCCGTTGGTCGCGCATACGGTCCCCATGACCAACGGAGAATCAGCAGATCCTCCGTTAGCGAGAGTTGGGGGCATACGAGTGGAACCACGAGAGAAGGCGCTGACCGGACAGGTCTGTGCCCTCGCGGCCGGCATGTTGGCAGTGGGAACGGACAGCTTCGTGATGGCCGGTGTCCTGCCAGACATCGCCGCGTCGTTACGCGTGGACCTGTCCACGGCAGCCGGGCTCGTCTCGGCGTACGCGCTGGTGTACGCGGTCCTCTCGCCGGTGGTCGCGACACTCGCGGCGCGGATGCCGCGCAAGCCGCTGCTGGTGGCCGGCCTGCTCGTGTTCGCGGCGGGCAACGTCGGCACCGCTCTCGCCACCACCTACGGGACGGCTCTGTGCTTCAGGGCCGTCTCCGCCCTGGGGTGGGCCATGTTCACCCCCACGGCCGCGGGTGCCGTCGTGGCCATGGCTCCACCGCACCGCCGCGCCACGGCACTGTCGCTGCTGTTCGCCGGTTTGAGCGCCGCCACCGCGCTCGGCTCGCCGGTCGGCACGGCCATCAGCGCCTACGCGCAGTGGCGCGGCACGATGATCTTCGTGGCCGTACTCGGCCTGCTCTCGGCACTGGCCGTCCTGGCAGCGACGCCATCCGTGCCGCTGCCTCCGCCGACCGGGCTCAGGAGAAGGCTCTCCCCACTGTCCGATCCGCGCATTGCGTGCACCCTGCTGCTGCCCCTGGTCCTGAACTGCGGTCTGTTCACGCTCTACACCTACGTCAGCGAGGTCTTCGCACCGGCGACCGGCGGGGACACGCGGACACTCGCCTGGTTGCTGTTCGCCTGGGGTGCGTCAGCCGTGGTCGGAAACCTGGCTGCGGGCCGGCTGACGGACAGATACGGCAGCCGCGTCGTCATCAATGCGGCCGGGCTCGTCTGCACCCTGGTCTTCGCGACCATTCCCTGGTCGGGCGCACGCCTGGGCACCGCGTTCCCCGCCGTGATGCTCTGGGGGGCGTGCGGGTGGGCGCTGATCGTCCCGGTCCAACACCGGCTGGTCGCCCTGAACCCCCAGGCCGCCCCGTTCTCCATCGCGCTGAGCTCCTCGGCCACCTACCTCGGGGTCTGCCTGGCGCCACTCCTGGGTGGTCTCCTCCTCACCTGCGGAGTGAACCCGATCCAGCTCGCCCTGCCCGCCGCGGGCGTACTCGTCACCGGCCTGGCGCTCGGCGAAGCGGGCCTTCTGCCGGCCTGCCGCAACCGCCGCGTCTCCGTCGAAGCAGACGTGACCGGCACCCCCGCCCCCACCACCGATCCCCTCAAGGAGGAGCAACCCCATGCAGCCCCGTAAGGCAACGTCCGTCGACGTTCCGGAACTCGTCCGGCTCCGCGCGACGGCCCTCGACGCCCTCGGCGTGAACCCCGGTCCGCCCGACGCGCCCTGGCGGAGCATCGCCCATGACTGGTTCGCACAGCGCATCAGCAACCGACCGGACTTCAGGTGTCTGGTGATCGGAGGGGAGCCGGCCGAGCCGCTCGTGGCCGCGGGCATGGCATGGGCGACGTACCACCTGCCCGGCCCCCAGTGGCTGGACGGGCGCCGCGGCTACATCGACGGCATGGTCACCGACGTCGCGGCACGCGGCCGGGGGCACGCCGGGAAGATCGTCGCCGGACTGGTGGACTGGCTGAACGAGATCGGCATCCACTACATCCAGCTGCATGCCAGCGCCGGTGGGGAGCCGGTGTACAAGGCTGCGGGCTTCGTCGCCTCCCTCTATCCGGGAATGGACCTGATCACCACGGAACGTGCGGCGAAGCAGGACTCCCCGCGCTGACTCCGTCAAGCAACCAGGTGAGCGGGCAGCCAGGTGGACGCGGTCCGAGGAGTTCGACCTCAGAACACCGCGCCCCACCAGCCGTTCGGCAGGCCGATGGATCTGCCGAACGGCAGATGTGGCCGCCTTCCGCAGGCGCGAAGCTGTGTTCGACCACGAAGGAGACGCAACATGACGCAACACCTCACCGGGCCCGCGCCGGCACGAGCGCAGCCCCCCTCCGCCGTCCGCCACCGCTGCTGGTCGAGGTGGCCCGCATGGTCGGGCCGGCTGGCGGTGGCATGGTCGGCGCTCTACGGCGCGGCGGCGGTGTACTGGAGCCTCGGCGGTGCCGGATACCCCTTCGCCCACGTCGCCGAAGACCGGTCCTCGGCCTCGCTCTTGGAACCGAGCAGAGCCGCCCTCGTCGCACCGCTGATCGCCGCGTTCTGCGCGATCGGCGTGGTGACCGGCATTCTCATGCTGCGCAAACCCGGCACGGGCCCCCGCCGCCGGTTACTACTGGCCTATGGCTGGTCCGCCGCCGTGGCCCTGGGACTGCTCGTCCCCGACTACTCGCTTCTGGGCGTGATCGTCTTCTCCCCCGTCCTGCTGGTGTTCGCCTTCACGGGCGTGCCCGGCCCCCAGAACGGTCTGGGCGACATCCTGTACTGGCACCGGATCAACCTCATCCTCGTCTTCGTCGGCGGCCTGCTCTGGCTGGCCGCGACCCTCGCCTACCACCGGCGAACGGCCGGGAGCTGCGAACACTGCGGCCGGAGCGACCGGAAGCCGCCGACGTGGAGCGAGCCGGCGGCCGCGCTGCGCTGGGGCCGCTGGGCGGTCCATGCGGCGGTGCTCTGCACGATCCCGTACGACATCACCCGTATCGCCTGGTACTTCGGCTGGCCCCTGGGCATCTCGGACGCGTTCCTCAAGGACATGCAGGACACCAGCGGCATGCTGGAAATCGGGCTCGCGCTCGGTGTGGCCTCGACACTGGGAAGCCTACTCACGCACGGACTCATCAGCCGGTGGGGCGAGGTGTGGCCGCGCTGGGTCTGGTTCAAGCACGGCAAGCCCGTCCATCCCGCCACCGCGATCGTCCCGGCGGCCCTCATGGCTGCAGTGATCGTTCCCGGCGGACTGATGAGCGTCCGCCTCTTCGAGGCCGACGAGTGGGGTGCGCTGGGGCCGAGCATCTTCTGGGTGGGCTGGGGCGTGAGCCTGGGCGTCGCGACCCTCTCGTACTACCTGCGGCGCCGGGGCCAGTGCGGTTACTGCCTGCGAGGCTGACAGCCGCCGCCGGGCACGCCGGGCCGCACAGCAGGCCGGGCCGCACAGCAGGCCGCCGGCCACGGCACCGCAGGGCATCGTCCCGGGCGTTGGGACTCAAGGGGACACCAGCCGAACAACTGATCCGTCTCGTCGACCGGATCGACCACATCCAGCGCCAGCTGGCAGGGCTCCGGTCCAGAGATCGGCGGAAGCAAACGGCCGAACACCTACGCCACCCCGGACCGCCGAAGGCCCCGGAGGAGGGCATCGAGGGCCGAGCACCAGATACTGACTTCGGCTCGTCAGGATGACGCTGGGCCGTCCAGGGTCAGGCCGGTGCCGGCTATGAACCGTTGAGTGTGTCGGGCCGGTATTGAAGTCGATTGAGCCGGTTGCGGACGAGGGTTTCGAGGCGGTCGAGGGCCATGACGGCGAGGTTGGCCGGCTGCGTTTGACGTGCGCCTAGACGCCTTCGACCGAGTTGAGGTCAGGTGAGTAGGCGGGCAGCTGGAACACGGTCAGCCATGCCCGCTCGGCGGTGCAATGAAGTCCCGCTCGCTCATACTTCGGCGCCTGCCCCTGCCCACGGCGTGGGTCCGCAGGCGGTGGCACAGAGGTGTCGGGGATCCAGGCCGCATGGCGCTCAGCCCGGCTACCGACAGCCGTCCCGAGCGGCGGCCGCTGACCGTCACGATCGGGGTGCGGCCTCGCCGGCCCCAGGCCCGTCCCCTCGGCGGCCGTCGGGTGAAGCCGGCTTCGTCTTCGATCCGGCGGGCGGGGCGGCTGACCGTCAGGGGCCTTGCATGAGCGGTTCGTCCACCGTTTCTCCAGGTCGGAGCCGCGGGAGTCGGCTCTCACATACATGCTGGGGCTGATAGCTCCGCTGGAGCGCACAAGAACGGCTGAACGCTTGCGGAGGAGGCCGGGTATGGGGGTCCGGACCGGATCCACCGGCTGCTGAACAGACTCAGGAACGGCCGGCCGGACGGAGAACTGCCGGATCGGGGTGTTCCTCGCTACGCCGGCGGCCGCGGCCGCGGCCACATGTTCGGATGACCGGGACCGGTGCCGGGCCGCCGGCATCGACGACATGGTCGCTTTCGAGAACGGTGGGTGACCGCCGATGCCGCCTACGGCTTCTCCGAGGGCTGGCGCACGGAGCTGGAGCGGGCGGATGTCTCCACGTCATGGCCACCACCCGGCTCGACACTCCCCCGCTTTCCCGGCCTGCCCCGGCAGAAGTGGAAGCGCCGTTCCTGTGGGATGGGCGCCCACGGCCCGTGGGTCTATGACGGGGCCAGGGTCGAGGTCCGTCCCTGTCACCGCGAAGACCGCCGGCACCGGGTGATCGCCCGCCGCAGCGTGAGCCGGCCCGAGGAGATCTCCTACTACATCGCCTGCTGCCCCGCCGAAACCACCCTCGACAAACTTGCTGTGTCACCGCCTTCGGACCCACCCCGCAGGCAAGGGAACACGTCGCAGCATGGGCGAGCGGGACTTCATCTCACTGGTCGACGGAGTCCATCACCTGGTCAGGGCGCCGATCGTGCTGGTCTGGGACCGCCTGAACACGCACGTCTCCCGCAGGATGCATGACCTTGTTGCCGAGCGGGACTGGCTGACAGTGTTCCTGCTGCCCGCCTACTCACCCGACCTGAACCCGGTCGAAGGGGTGTGGGCCCACGTCAAACGCAGCCTCGCCAACCTCGCCGTCATGGCCCTTGACCGACTCGAAGCCCTCGTCCGCAATCGCCTCAAACGCCTTCAATACCGGCCCCACACCCTCGACGGCTTCATAGCCGGCACCGGGCTGACCCTCGACACACAAACCTCACCGTGACAAGCCGAAGTCAGTAACAGCAGGAGGCTGGCGCGGCCGACCCGAGGTCCTCGCCCTCCAGCTGACGTCCCTGCTCGACGGAGCCACTGGCGGTGTAGGCGTCTGCCGCGCCACAGGTGCCAGACGGGCCTCACACGCCTCCGCCACCGCTTCCATACTGTCCGAACCATCACACCGGCAGCCTCCGCCATCACCGGCACATGCAGCGACGACACCGACCCCGCACCCTGATCCACCTACGCATATGCGTCGGCGGCCGGGCGGTCGGGTTCCCGTGTGGATGGCTCCGTCGCCTGTCAGGCGGCGGTGGCAGGGGCGTAGTCGGGGAGGCGGACCGGCTCCGTGCGGGTGTTCTCGGGGGCGTTCGCGGCCAGCATGTCCAGCACCTCCTGGGTGGGGGCCGGCAGGAAGCACCGCTCGGCGCCCTCACGGCCCAGCGCCTGGTGCTCGGCCACGTAGGGGCGCATCAGCTCCTCGTACGCGGTGAAGGCGGCCGTGTGGTCGCCGCCGCGGGCGGCGAGTTCACCGGCGAGGAGGTAGGCGCCGATCAGCGCCTGCGAGGTGCCGCGGCCGGAGGTGGGGCCGGCACAGTAGCCCGCGTCGCCGAGGAGAACGACGCGGCCGGCGGACCAGGTGTCCATCTCGACCTGGGCGTTGGCGTCGAAGAAGAACTCCTGCGCGGCCTCCATCTCCTTCAGCAGGCGCGGCACCTCCCAGCCCTCGCCGGCGAACCGCTCGGCGACGATCCGCTTGTGGGAGGCGGGGTCGCGGCGGTCGTACTCCAGGTGGTCGGCGGCGAAGTGGAAGGCCGCGCGGGCCTCGGTGTTGTCGCGGGCCGTGAAGATGTTGGCGGCCTTGCCCGGGGCGGCGTAGAGGTGGCCGGTGTTTTCCAGACCGAGGTAGTTGTCCAGGTTGAAGATCGCCGTGTAGATGCCGAGGTGGCGGACGTACTGCTCCTCGGAGCCGAAGGCCAGGGCGCGGGTGCGGGAGTGCAGGCCGTCAGCGCCGACGACCAGGTCGAAGCGGCGGGGCGCGCCGTGCTCGAAGGTGACGAGGACGCCGTCCTCGTTCTGGTCCAGGGTCGCGATGGAGTCGCCGAAGACGTATTCGACGTTCTCGCGGGTTGCCTCGTAGAGCATGCGGGTCAGGTCACCCTTGAGGACCTCCAGGTCCCCGGCGAACACCGCCGCGGGGAGAGTGGCGTACCGGTTGCCCTCGGCGTCGACCATGGCCGCGTCGCCCATCTGCGTGTCCAGTGCCTGGATCTGGTGGAGGAGGCCCATGCGGTCCAGGACGTCGAGGGCCTCGCCGCGGAAGTCGATCGCGTAGCCGCCGTCGCGCAGTTCCGGGGCTCGCTCCACGATCGTGGGGGTGAAGCCGTGGCGGTGCAGCCAGTAGGCGAGGGCCGGGCCCGCGACGCTGCCGCCGGAGATCAGCACGGTCCGGTTCGTCGTCTGGGGCTGGGGCTGGGGCTGGTTCATTCCGGTTCCTCTCTCGGGGTGATGTGTACAACGTACAGACAGGAACTTGTGGAGGGAACAGGGGAATTGAGTAATCCGATCTAGTGCACTAAGGTCTGCCCGTACTAGTGCACCGGGAGGGGGCGGGATGGCGGAACGAGAGCGGGCGCCGTACGCGCGGATCGCGGCCGAACTGCGGGGCCGTATCGAGCGCGGAGAACTGGGCCCGGGCGACCGGGTGCCCTCGACACGGGCCATCACCCAGCGGTGGGGGGTCGCCATGGCCACCGCCAGCAAGGTCCTGGCCCTACTCGGGCAGGAGGGCCTGGTCCAGGCGGTGCCGGGGGTCGGCACCGTGGTCGCGGCCCGGCCCGTGACGGGCACCCCCGGCCGCCGCACCGCCACCGAGGACGACACGGCACAGCGCGCCCGTATCGTCCGTGCGGCAGTCGCCATCGCGGACGCGGAAGGACTGGCCGCCCTGACCATGCGCCGGCTCGGCGCGGAACTCGGGGTCTCGGCCATGTCCCTCTACCGCCACGTCCAGAACAAGGAACAGCTCGTGGCGCTGATGGCCGACGCAGCCTTCGGGGAACAGGCCCTGCCCGAGCGGCCGCCGCCGCACTGGCGGGAACGGCTGGAACTCTCGGCGGCCCTGCAATGGCAGCTCTACCGGGCTCACCCCTGGCTGGCCGGCGCGATGAACCTCAGCCGGCCCCTGCTCGTCCCCAACGGCATCCGACACATCGACTGGGCCCTCGCCGCCCTCGAAGGCCTCGGCCTGGACGCCGACACCCGCATGCACGCCGCCGTCACCCTCTTCGGATACGTCCGCGGCCACGCCATCGACCTCGAGCCTGAGTCCGACGCGGCGCGCACCAGCGGCGTCAGCGGGCAGGAGTGGATGCGCGCCCAGGAGACACGGCTGGCGGCGCTGGGAGACGGCGGCGCCTTCCCCGCCTTCACTGCAGCCCGAGTGGACGCCGACCTCTCCCCCGAATCCCTCCTCCACTACGGCCTCGGCGCCCTCCTCGACGGACTCGCCACCCGCACCACCACACCGCCGAACTACTGAGGTTGTCGGAGGGTGGGGTATGTCAATCGAGCGGCCCTGGCCCATGATCGGTGGTAGCGAGGGGTGACGGTCGTCGTTGACGGTGCATGGAAGATGTCAACGACCTTGTGAACGTGGTGTTTTCGGGCCTTGCCTCGCTGGTCGTCGAGGATGTGACGGACGAGGGCGGCGTCATCCGGGTGCGGGCTCGGACCCGGGACGAGTTGGTGCAGTGCCCGGTGTGCGGACAGACGACGGGGCGGGTGCACGGCTTGCACCAACGTACGATCGCGGACGTGCCGGCGGACGGCAGGCGCGTCGTGGTATCGGTGCAGGTCCGGCGCCTGGTCTGCCCGGCCCTGGGCTGCCACCGGCAGACGTTCCGTGAACAGGCCCCCGGCCTGATCGAACGCTATCAGCGGCGCACACGCCGCCTCGCCGACCAGCTCGGCCAGGTGGTGAAGGAGTGAGCGGGCCGGGCGGGCGCCCGCCCCTCCCGTGTCCTGGCTGCGGCGATATCCCGCTCGACCGCCCTGCGGCTTCTGGCCCACCTGCCCTTGCCCGTGGTGCAGGTGCCGCGCGTCCTCGGCGTCGATGACTTCGCGCTCAAGCGCCGCCACCGCTACGCGACTGTCCTGATCGATGCCGAGACCAGCGAACGCATCGACGTACTCCCGGACCGCGGCGCCGACGCCCTGGAGCGGTGCTGCGCGAGCACCCCGGCGTCCAGATCGTCTGCCGTGATGGCTCCGCCGCCTACGGGGAGGCCGTGCGCCGGGCCCTGCCCGAAGCGGTGCAGGTCAGCGACCGCTGGCACCTGTGGAAGAACCCGTGCGAGAAGAACCTGGCCGAGGTCCGCTCCCACAGCGCCTGCTGGGCCACCGCCAACACGCCCCGCCCGGCCGGCGTCCACGAGCAGACCACCCGCGAACGCTGGCACCAGATCCACGACCTCCTCGGCAAGGGCGTCGGCCTGCTCGAATGCGCCCGCCGCCTGAACCTGTCCCTCAACACCGTCAAGCGCTATGCACGCACCCGCGAACCCGAAGCCCTGCGGCGGGCACCGCGCTACCGGCCCACCCTCGTCGATCCCTACCGCGACCACCTGCGCGAACGCCGTGCGGCCGACCCCACCATCCCCCTGAAACAGCTGCTCGGGGAGATCCAGGAGCAGGGCTACGGCGGCAGCTTCAACCTCCTCTACCGATACATCACCCAGGGTCGGGCAGAAGGCGACCGGCCCGTCACCACCCCACGATGGCTGGCCCGCCTCCTGCTCACCCATCCCGACCACCTTCGGGACAAGGACACAAATCTCCTCGCCGAGCTCACCGCGTCCTGCCCAGAGATGACCCAACTGATCTTGTTTATTCGTGAGTTTTCACAGCTCCTCACGCCGGCCGCAGGCAATGACAAGAAACTCACCGCGTGGATCGCTGGCGTCCGCACGGCCCGGCTGCCCTACCTCCACGCCTTTGCGAACGGTCTCGAACTCGACCGCGCAGCACTCAACGCCGGCCTCACCCTCCCGCACCACAACGGGCGGACCGAAGGCGTCAACACCCGCACCAAACGGATCACGAGGCAGATGCACGGACGGGCTGGCTTCGACCTCCTCCGCCACCGCATCCTCCTGCACTGACCGTCACCCCTCGTTACCACCGATTACGGGACAGAGCTGTTTACTGGACAGACCCGGGCCGCTAATTCGGCTGGTTCAGGGCGTTGGCTGCAGGGTGTTGTCATGTGCGGTCGGGGAGAGGACGGTGCCGGTCAGGCGTACGGGAGCGTGGCGTCCGATGGTGGCGCGGCCGTCGGTGTAGATACCGGGCTGGGCCTTGTCGAGGGCGCGCAGGGGGAAGGTGTAGGTGAGGGTGCCCCGGTCACTGCTCGTGGTGTTGACGTGGGGGTTGCCGGTGATCACAACTGTGGTGCCGTTGTTCTGGATGTTGCTGTCCAGGTGGCCGGTCACGACGCCTTCGGGGGAGTCGTAGTAGCCGTAGAAGGGCTGGCCGGTGAAGGCGAAGCCGGTGGGGGCTGTGAAGGTTTGGGTGATGACTCCGGGGTTGACGGGTTGGCCGGAGGCTGAGCTGATCTCCATGAGGAGCAGGGTGGGGGTGCCGGGTTTGGCCTGTGGGGGAAAGGCCTGGTAGATGGTCAGGTCGGTCTCGTCGGAGACCGGGGCGGGGACGACGATGTTGACCGGGATGGTGAAGACGTTGTCGACCAGTCGGGTGTCGCCGTCGTAGTCGATGCGTACGGTGGCCCAGTAGGTGCCTGGGGTGGCGTTGGGCAGGGCGATGATCTGGAAGACGCCGTCGAGGGATCCCTGATTGGGCAGTAGGTGGGCGCCGGGGAAGCTGCGCGTGCACTGCTGCGCGGCGCATCCGGGTTCCACACCGACCAGCTGGGCGGGGAGGGTGAGGGTGACGGTGACCTTGCCGCCTTCGACCATGGCCGGCCCCCAGCTGTGTACCCGCACGCCCAGGCCGAACAGCTGGCCCTGCCGTACCGTGCCGGGCGCGACAGGCTTGCCGTACAGATCTGCGCTCGGTGTCTCCGGCTGAGGCGGTGTGGTCTGCCCGACGGTGCGTACCTGCCTGATGCGGTGGTTGTAGTAGTCGGCAATGCAGACGTTGCCAGAGGCATCCACCGCCACGCCGAAGGGGCCGTACAGGTAGCTGGAGGTGGCCGTTCCGTCGCCGTTCCACCCTGCTGTGCCGCTCCCGGCGATCGTCTGGATCCACCCGTCGGGCGTGACCTTGCGGATGCGGTGGTTCGTGTTATCAGCGATGAAGATGTTGTCCGAGGCGTCCACCGCCACACCGAGGGGGTAGTTCAGCCAGGAGGAGGTGGCCCGGTTGTCGCCGTTGAAGGCGGCCGTTCCGTCGCCTGCGACGGTGGAGATCCTGCCGGTGCTCTGGTCGATCTTGCGGATGCGGTGGTTGTGCTGGTCGGCGATGTAGACGTCGCCGGAGGAATTCACTGCCACACCGTAGGGGTAGTTCAGCTGGGAGGAGGTGGCCTGGCCGTCCATGTCGAAGCCCGCGGTCCCGGTTCCCGCGATCGTCCGGATCCGTCCGTCGGGCGTGACCTTGCGGATGCGGTGGTTGTTGTTGTCCGAGATGTAGACGTTGCCCTCAGCGTCCACCGCCACACCCGTGGGGTGGTTCAGCTGGGAGGAGGTGGCCTGGCCGTCGCCGTTGAAGCCCTTCTGCCCGTTCCCCGCGATCGTCCACACCTGCCCCTCAGCCGAGACCTTGCGGACACGGTGGTTGGCATAGTCGGCGATGTAGACGTTGCCGGCGGCGTCCATCGCCACCCCGGTCGGGTAGTTCAGGTAGCTGGACGTGGCGAACCCGTCGCCGTTCCAGCCGCCTGTGCCGTTCCCTGCGAGCGTCGCGATGCTGCCCACCGCGAACGCGGAGTAGGTCAGACTCCGGGGCTGCAACATGGCAGTACTCATCAATCCTCCTGCTGGCCGGTTATCCGCAGCCCGCTCCACGGCGGCGCGCGGTGCACGTCCCCTTCCACGGCGTGGGGACACGACGGCGCCCTGCCCAGACCCCTTAAGCACCACGAAGAAGACGGACAAATCGTCACATGATGCCCTCGCGTGTGCGACCCGATGACCGCCCGAGAACGACGCCCCGGTCACAGGGACGCCCGAGACGCATCTCGCGGCGGTCGTCCGCAAAGAGGCGACCTCCGCGGGGCAGTCCGGCAACAGGCCCTCGCCGCGATGGGCGCCGAAGTCGTGGAGTTCCTTGATCTCGCGTTCGGCCGTCAGCGTTGCCCACGCCGCCTGGAGTCATAGCCATCCAACTGCGGTCAGTCCGCCGCGGGACCGGCCGAGGGCCGGACTGCAGACCCCCCTTTTCAGGCCCCGGCCGCGTGCTGGTGGGCACGGACAACGGTCGAGTCCACCGGCGCCAGCCACTCGATGTCGCCTGCCACGTTCGCTTGCGCCCGCGCGGCCTGCAGCATCCGCTCGAAGGTTCCGTCCGCCGCCCACCTGCGGAAACGGGTGTGGAGGCTGGCCCACGACCCGTACGGGTCGGGAACGTCCCGCCAGGCGACCCCGGTCCGGAACTTCCACACGATCCCGTTCAGAATCGTCCGGTCGTCCAGCCGTGGCGGCCCCAGCACGGGCCGAGGCAGCAGCGGCTGCACGAGTTCCCACTCTGCGTCCGACAGTTCATGGCGACGCATCACCCGACCATGATCCACAATGCAAGATCACTTTGACGACAGGCCCTAGGAGTGTCCTGAAGATCTTGAAATCGCGCCCGACTTGCGCCGCTTTAGGACGATCGACATTTGCTGGCAATCCAGGGTGAGCCGGGCGGTCAGAGCAAGATCTTCAGCGGACTCCTAGCTTGACTCTGTCGGGGATCTTGGAGTCGCCCGGTGCGTCGGCGTGATTGGTGGGCATGGACCTCGCGCTGGCCCGCCTGAAGGAGGCCAGTCTGGTGCGCGAGCGCACCACACAGCGCACCGACTCCACCCACGTCCTGGCCGCGGTCCGCGACCTGACCCGGCTGGAGATGGTCACCGAGGCGGTCCGCGCCGCGCTGGAAGAGGCCGCCGGCACCACCCCACACCCGCTCGACGAGCTGGTCGACGAGGAGCGGGGGCGCCGCTACGGACGCCCGGTCCGCCTGGGCAAGAACCCCAGGATCCTCGCCACCGGCGACGACGCCGTCCGGCTCCTGGAACGCCTCTACCGGCACGGAGCGGACCGCGCATCGGGCCCTCGCGCCCCGGCCCTGCGCCAGATCATGGTGCAGAACTACCACCGCGTCGCCGCAGGCCCCCTGCGCTGGCGCACCGGCGAGAAAGAGGACGGACCCGGGCTACCGCCCTCGTCCCGGGCGATCGTCTCACCCTACGACACCTCGGCCGCTATGCCCGTCACGGGCACATCATCAGCTGGAAGGGGTTCTCCGCCCATCTGACGGAGACGTGTGCTGACGGCCCCAACGTGATCACGGACGTGGCCACTACCGCGTCCACCACCCATGACAGCAACGTCCTGCCCGGCATCCACACCCGCCTGCACCACCGCGGCCTGCTGCCCACCGAGCACCTGGTCGACAGCGGCTACACCTCGTTGCCCCACCTGGAACAAGCCGCACGCGACCACCAGGTCACCGTCTCCGGGCCGCTCCGGGGCAACCCCACCCGGCAACACCGCCGAGGCGAGGGCTTCGCCCGAGACGACTTCCACATCGACTACGACCGCCAACAGGTCACCTGCCCCGAGGGCCAGGTCAGCCAGGGCTGGCACGGCCCCTACCCGACCTCTTCGCCCACCGCGGCCCCGCTGATCGTGGCACGGTTCACCAAGAGCCGCGCGCCTGGCCGCCGCCCCCGCCCGATATACCTTCCAGGCCGTCGTCGAAGCCGACGCCGACACGGTGCGCTCCCGCAGATGGTCCCTTCCCGGCCGCGTCCAGCCGCTCGACGACCGCACCAGCGAGCTGCGCCTGGCCTCGGATGATCCCGGCCGCATCGCCCAACAGCTCCTGGGAATCGACCTCGGCGCCGAGGACACCATCCACGTCACCCCTACCCTCGCGCCCCACCTGGAACGGCTGGGACAACGCCTGCTACGCGCGGCCCGCGCTCTCACCCGCCAGGACCGCCACGGCGCCAACGAACGGTGAGCAGCGCCCTCCGCACAGCGGGGCGACCGGGACGGGTGGACATCGCTGTCGCCGGTCTGCAGCGGCGGCGCCGTCCGCCTTCCGTGTTCCCGGGACCGGCTGCCCGGCCCAGGGCTGGTCAAGGGTGTCGGGCATCCCCCTGCGGGCCAGGGCACCCACCGTCGGGGCACGCCTTCACGCGGTGAGCGCGGGGTTCGGGGTGAGGATGCGCCGCAGGATGCCCTCGAGCTCGGTGCGCGTGGGCGGGTGGGTGCCGGCGAGGCCGCGGAGGGTGAGCCCGTTCAACGCCGCGACGGCGGCCTGCGCCGTCAGCGGGTCGACGTAGGACAGGAGGGCGTCGGTGGTGACCTCGGTGTACCGGTCGGCGATCGGGCGCAGGGCGGAGCGGCGAAGGGCCGCGAGGTAGAGCTCGAGTTCGACGGTCTCGTAGGCGCGGTCGGGGCCGTAGGCGTGGAGCATGGCGTCGGTGAGTAGGACGGCCAGCTGGTCGGGGGTGAGGCCGGGGCGTTGGGCGACCCATTCGGCGAGCATGGCGGCGTAGCGGTCGCAGGCGAGGGTGAGGGCGGCCTGGATGAGGTCGTCCTTGGTGGTGAAGTGGTAGGTGGTCGCCCCCAGGGGCACGCCGGCTTCGTCGGCGACGGCTCGGTGGGTCAGGCCCTCGATGCCGCGTTCGGCGATGACGCGCAGGGTCGCTTCCGTGATCTCGGCGATGCGGCGTTGCGGGTCGCGGCGGCGTCGGGGGGAGGGCGGCTGGGTGGGCATAAGTGCGGCTCCGGAGGCAGGGTAACGGGCTGCGGTACGTATGTACCGTAGGCCGCTCCCGGGCGCCGCGCGACTGGGGAGGCGCGTTCAGAGGCGGTGTGGTGTGGCGTGGGCCCATGTCCGCCACCTCACGAGAATCATGCGATATGTCCGCATTGCACGCTGCCTCGGATTCGAGTTACAGTACAGATGTACTGAAAAGCAGGTCCGGACCCGCACCGACCCCGTTCCGTATCCGGCTCCGCGCCGGGCTTCCCTTCGTGGAAGCGGTCAGGGGGCCGTGCCTCCTCGGCTCGACCTCTCCCCTTTTCTGATGGAAGGCCTTCTCATACCTGTTGAATCCGCCCCGGCGGCTGCCATGCGGTCGCTGGCCTCCGGTGCCCTGTGGGCTCCCGACAGCAGGGTGCTCGCCGAGTTCTACGCCGCCGCGCTGGGCTGGCGCCTGGCCGACGAGTTCCCCGGCGAGGGCGGCGCCCCTTCCTCGTCACCGATGGCTCCACCCGCCTCGTGTGCCACACGGCCCGGGAGTACAAGGCCCCCGACTAGCCGGCGGACGAGCTCCCGTTCCACCTCGACCTCGCCTTCGACGACGTTCCGGCCGCCGAGCGGCGCCTGCTCGCCCTGGGCGCGAGCAAGCCCGCCCACCAGCCCGGCGGCGAGCACTGGACCGTCCTACTGGACCCCTCCGGGCAGCCCTTCTGCATCAGCACCGGATGGCCCCAGGAGTCCTGAAACCCCTCCCCCACCCCTGCCCCACTCCGTTACCCCCACCCTAGGAGAACTGCCATGGCGTACGCGCCCTGTTTCAGCGTCAAGGACACCGCGGCCAGCATCGCGTTCTACAAGCAGCTCGGCTTCGACGTCGACTCCAGCACCGCCAATCCCGGCGACGACATCCACATGCTCTTCTACCAGGGCGAGTTCTGCGCGATGCTCTACAGCAACGACGACCTCAAGAACTGGCTGCCCGTCCTCGCCGAAACCCCTATCGGCTTCGCCGGCATGCACTACCTCGGCGTCGACGGCCTCCAGGACGCCTACGACCGCATCTCCCGCCACGCCGAGATCGTCAAGCCCCCCTCACCGAAGACCACAACGGGGTGCGCCTGTTCTACTTCCGCGACCCCGACGACTACGTCATCGGCGTCAACGAGAAGTCCACCGTCAACGCCGGCTAACCCCAGCCCGCCATCCCCCCACTTCTTCCGAGAAGGACCGAAACCGTGAGCACCACCCTGACCAGTGCCGCCGCCCGTGCGGTCGACGACGCCTGGGCCGCCGCCTACAACGACCAGGACTTCGGCCGCTTCGACGCCCTCTACGCCCCGGACGTCCCCTACTCCTGCGCGGCGTACGGCCTCGCGTTCACCGGCCGCGACGCCTTCGTCGCCCACGTGAAGGAGTACGCCAGCGCCGTCCCCGACCGGAGGATGACCGTGCGCCGGATCATCCCCCACGGGGAGACAGTCGCCGTCGAGTTCGACTTCCACGGCACCAGCTCCGGACTGCACCCCGCCCTGCCCCCGAAGGGCGAACCGGTCCGCACCGGCTTCCGCACCGTCCTCGAAGTACACGACGGCCACATCACCCCCCAGACCGACTACACCGGCGGCACCCGGTGACGGACGGGCCCGGTCGCCCGCGGAAGGAGCACGATCATGGCGTATGACGAGATACTCGCGGAGCGGGTACGCGAGCGGCTCGAACCGGAAGGGGTGAGCGCGAAGAAGATGTTCGGCGGCATCACCTTCCTCCTCAACGGCAACGCCCTCGCCAACGTCTACGAGGAGGGTCTGATGGTGCGCGTCGGACCCGACGGCATGGACGAGGCCCTCGCCCGACCGGGAACCAGACAGCTCGTCTTCCGCGGCAAGGAACAGAACGGCTGGGTACTGCCCGCCGAAGAGATCCTCGACGACGACGTGCTGGACGGCTGGCTCACATGGGCCATGGACGTCACCGCAGAACTCCCACCCAAGTAGACCCCCGGGTTACGGCTGGACGTGGGGACAGACTTCTCCCCGCCGCTCGCGGTCATCCGTCGGCGGCTGGAACCCCGGGTGACATGTGTCCGCCCTGATCCCAGGTGGCCCGCATGCCCCTCGCGCGGATGGTCTTCGATGCTGCGTCGGAGCCGAGAATGTCGAGAACCTCGCAGGCGCGATGTGGCTGGGGCGAAGCAGCCAGTACGCCCCCACTGAACGTCGAGCTGATCGCGGTGTCGCCCGGCAGCGGGCCGATGATGACGATGTCCGGCAGATCCATCAGCTCGCTGTGCTGTTGAAAGGCCAGATCGGCTGCACCGGACACGAGCAGGCTGCCGACCGGTACCCCCGGTGGTGCTTGGACGAGCCGGTTTCGGAGCGTGTCGGCGAGATCGAGCCGGGTGATCAGATCGACAAGGGCTGTACCGCTGGGCCCTGTGGAGTAGGCGACCCGCTCCGCAGCGAGGAGAACGGCTCGCAGGTCAGGCTCTGAGCGCAGGGCTGGGACTGGTGACCCTTCCGGTACGGCGGCAACGACCTGTGAGATCCACAGGGGGCGCGCCGTTCCCGCCAGGAGGTGTCCTTCGTGTTCCAGTCGGGCCAATGCGCCATCGGCGAGCACGAGCAAGTCGGCCTCGGTGCCCTCGCGCACTCGCCGTGCGACCTCGACGCCGCCGGCGGACTCGAACCGTACGGGAATCCCGTGATCGAGTCGGATGTGATCGGCAAGGTCAGCCAGAATCAGCCGTGTCGCCATCGAGGACAGTCCAGAGAGCTCTCGACCCACATCGCCTCCTAATGTCCGGCCGATGGTACGACGCGCGACCGGGGGGCTCAACGACGGTCTGCGAGACTGACGGCGTGAGCACAACCCAGATCACGGCGGCCGGAAAGGTTCTGAAGGTCCTCTCGACCTTCGATCGTGAGCGCACGTCGCAAACGCTGTCGGAGATCGCTCAGCGCGCGGGCCTGGCCCTGAGTACCACGCATCGCGTGATCGCAGAGCTGGCCGAATGGGGAGCGCTTGAGCGTGGAGAGGACGGGGCGTGGTACGTCGGGCTGAGGCTCTGGGAGATCGCCTCGGGATGCCCCCGCACTCAGATCCTGCGTGACGTGGCCCTGCCGTTCATGCAGGACCTGTACGAGGCGACTCACGAGAACATCCAGCTCGCGGTGCGCGAAGGCACGGAACTCGTCTTCGTCGAGCGGATCGCCGGGCACCGGTCGGTGCAACTGGTGACGATGGTCGGTTCCCGGTTCCCCATCGGCTCCACCGGGATGGGTCGGGTACTGCTGGCACACGCGCCCCGGGACATCCAGGAGGAGGTCCTCGAATCGCCGCTGCGGGCCTGGACCCCGCACACCGTCACAGCACCGAAGACGTTGCGCGCACAGTTGGACCGCATCCGCCGCGAGCAGGTCTTCGTCAGTGACCGGCAGCTGTCGGAGAGCACGGTCGCGGTGGCTGCACCCGTGCGGATCGGCCGGACCGGGCCGGTCAGTGCCGCGCTGGGGATCGTCATGCCGGCGCGGGGCGCGGACCGGGCCCATGAGCTGCGGGAGCTTCTCCTGAGAGCCGCGCACGCGGTGTCCGACGAGCTCGGCCGGCGGGCGCACACAACGCACTGATTTCCGGCGAGGCTTCCACCAGGCGGAAACACCAGCGACTGGTCGCGGTCCCGGGTGCCAGCGTTCGGGGTGTTCGAGACGCTCGCAGCCGCTCAGGAGATGCCATGGCCGATGCCATTGTCGACACCGTTGCCTCGGTTCCAGTCGCCGTCGTCGGTGCCGGTCCAGCCGGCCTGATGCTGGCGCACCTGCTGGGGCGCGCGGGGATCGAGACGATCGTGGTCGACACCCGCACCCGGCACGAGATCGAGACGACGCAGCGGGCCGGCGTCCTCGAAGCCGACGCGGCCCGGGATCTGATCGAAACCGGCGTCTCCGACCGGATTCTGCGCGACGGCTGCGAGCACGAGGGCGTCGAGCTCCGGTTCGGCGGCCGGCCGCACCGCATCCACTTCAAGGAACTGGTCGGCGAGTCGGTGTGGCTCTACCCCCAGACCGACGTGTTCGTCGATCTGGCCGATGCCCGGGCCCGCGACGGCGGCACTGTCCACTTCGGTATCAGGGACACCGAAGTCCTCGACATCACGACCGACGCTCCCAGGGTCCGCTACACCGCGCCCGATGGGACCCGCCACGAGATCCGGGCACGGTACGTGGTCGGTACGGACGGGTCGCGCAGCATGTGCCGCGACCTGGTGCCCGCGGACCAGCGTGTGCGCTACGGCAGGGAGTACCCCTTCGCCTGGTTCGGCATCATGGCCGAGGCACCGATGAGCGCCTCCGAACTGGTCTACGCACACTCCGAGCACGGGTTCGCACTGATCAGTCAGCGCACCGGGACGGTGCAGCGCATGTACTTCCAGTGCGGCCCCGACGAGTCCCCCGACGCCTGGCCGGACGACCGCATCTGGGAGACGCTCCAGGCCCGGGTGGCCGGACAGGACGGCTTCCGGCTCAAGGAGGGGCCGATCCTCGAGAAAACGGTGCTGAGGTTCCGCTCGTTCGTACAGGAGCCGATGCGCTGGGGCTCGATGGCGCTCGCGGGCGACGCCGCGCACACCGTGCCGCCGACCGGCGCCCGCGGGCTCAACCTCGCGTTGCACGACGTGAAGGTGCTCGCCGATGTCCTGCTGCGGGCACTCGGCAGCGAGGGCGCCACCGCCCTGGACGAATACCAGCCGCGTGCCCTGCAACGGGTCTGGCGGGCGCAGAACTTCTCCTACTGGATGACCCGGCTGCTGCACACCCCGCCCGGCGGCACACCGTTCGACCTGCGGCGCCAGCTCGGAGAGCTCGACAACGTGACGGGCACGCGCGCCGGGCGCACCTACCTCGCCGAGCAGTACACCGGCTGGCCCACCCGTCCCTAGGTCGTCAAAGTACCGTCCGGCCGGCGGGCGGCGACGCCACGTTGACGACACTCCCGAGAACCGACCCGGACGACCACCAGGAGAGAACCCGTGATCATCGACTGCCACGGTCACTTCACCACCGCGCCGCCGCAGCTGGCGCAGTGGCGGGACCAGCAGGTCGCGGCGGCCGGCTGCCCCGAGGACGCGCCCGACCCCGACGCCCTGGTCATCACCGACGACGACCTGCGCAAGGCGATCGAGGGCAACCAGCTGCGGCTCATGGACGAGCGCGGCAGCGACCTGACGATCTTCTCCCCGCGGGCCAGCTTCATGGCCCACCACATCGGCGACTTCGCCGTCTCCTCGATGTGGGCGCGGATCTGCAACGACCTGGTCCACCGCGTCAGCACGCTCTACCCCGCCCGCTTCGCGATGGGCGCGATGCTGCCGCAGTCCCCGGGTGTCGATCCCGTCACCTGCCTGCCCGAGATGCGCCGGGCCGTCGAGGAGCTCGGCGCAGTGACGATCAACCTCAACCCCGATCCGTCGGGCGGCAAGTGGACCGCGCCGCCGCTGACCGACCGCAGCTGGTACCCGATCTACGAGGCGATGGCCGAATACGACATCCCCGCCATGATCCACGTCAGCACGTCGTGCAACCCGGCCTTCCACACCACCGGCGCCCACTACCTCAACGCCGACACCACGGCGTTCATGCAGCTGATCCAGGGGGACCTGTTCGCCGACTTCCCGACGCTGCGGTTCGTGATCCCGCACGGCGGCGGCACGGTGCCCTACCACTGGGGCCGGTTCCGCGGCCTGGCGATGGCGCTCGGCAGGCCGGACCCCGAGTCGCTGCTGGACAACGTCTTCTTCGACACCTGCGTCTACCACCAGCCCGGCATCGACCTGCTCACCCGGGTGATCCCCAGCCGGTCCGTCCTGTTCGGCAGCGAGATGATCGGCGCGGTGCGCGACATCGACCCGCGCACCGGCCACTACTTCGACGACACGAAGCGGTACGTCGAGGCCACCTCACACCTCTCCGACGAGGGGCGCTCCGCCGTCTACTCCGGCAACGCCCTGCGCGTCTACCCCCGCCTCGCCACCCGCCTCACCGCGGTCGGCCGCTGACCCCAGGAGAAGAGAGCATGGAACACACCGAGATCGGCGTCGTCCACACTTCGATCAGCCGTGCCGACCCCGAGGCCGTCACCGCGCTGTCGGCGTTCGGCGTGGCGACGATCCACGAGGCCATGGGCCGGGTGGGGCTCATGCGCCCCTACCTCCGTCCCGTCTACCCGAAGGCCCGTCTGTGCGGCACGGCGGTCACCGTCCTGCTGCAGCCCGGCGACAACTGGATGCTCCACGTCGCTGCAGAGCAGATCCGGGAGGGCGACGTCGTGGTCGCGGCCTGCACGACCGAGAGCGAGGACGGCTTCTTCGGTGACCTGCTCGCCACATCGTTCCGCGCCCGGGGATGCCAAGGACTGGTCATCGACGGCGGCGTGCGCGACGTGGCCGACCTGGAGCGGATGGACTTCCCCGTCTTCTCTCGCGCGGTCAACGCGAAGGGCACGGTCAAGGCGACCCTCGGCTCGGTCAACGTGCCGGTGGTCTGTGCCAACGCCCTGGTCCGGCCGGGCGACGTCGTCGTGGCGGACAGTGACGGCGTCGTCGTGGTGCCGCATGAGCGGGCCGCCCGGGTCGCCAAGGCGTCGGCCGAGCGCGAAGCCGGCGAGGAGGGCAAACGCGCACGGTTCCGCGCGGGCGAGCTCGGCCTGGACATGTACGGCATGCGCGGCCCGCTGGCCGGGCTCGGACTGCGCTACGAGGACCGATGATGGCGACGGCCTTCGAGAAGACCCCCGGCTGGCTGGACTGGTACGCCGGTTCGAGCCGGCCGCGGTTCCGGGTACCCGAGGGCGCCGTCGACGCGCACTGCCACGTCTTCGGCCCCGGTGCGGAGTTCCCCTTCGCCCCCGAGCGCAAGTACACCCCCTGCGACGCATCCGCGGAGCAGCTCTTCGAGTTGCGCGACCACCTGGGCTTCACCCGCAACGTCCTGGTCCAGGCGACCTGCCACGGCGCCGACAACCGTGCCATGGTCGACGCCCTGCGGACCTCCGGTGGCCTGGCCCGGGGCGTGGCGACGGTGCGACCCTGGATTTCGGACGCGGAGGTGCGAGAGCTGCACGAGGCCGGCGTCCGGGGCGTGCGGTTCAACTTCGTCAAGCGGCTCGTCGACGCGGCGCCACGGCAGGACCTGTGGGACGTCGTCAAGCGGATCGAACCGTACGGCTGGCACGTCGTCGTCTACTTCGAAGCGGCCGACCTCGCCGACCTGCGCGAGTTCTTCCTCTCGATCCCTGTGCCGCTGGTCATCGACCACATGGGCAGGCCCGACGCCGCCAAGGACCCGCACGGCCCGGAGTTCGAGGAGTTCCTGGACTTCATGCGGGCAAGGCCTGACATCTGGTGCAAGGTGACCTGTCCGGAGCGGCTGTCGATGAGCGGTCCACCGGCCCGTGACGGTGAGCAGGAGGCCTACCGCGACGTCGTCCCCTTCGCCCGGCGCGTGGTCGAGGAGTTCCCCGACCGGGTGCTGTGGGGCACCGACTGGCCGCACCCGAACCTCACCGACCACATGCCCGACGACGGCCTGCTCGTCGACTTCATACCGCACATCGCACCGACGCCCGACCTGCGGCGCAAGCTCCTCATCGACAATCCGATGCGCCTGTACTGGGCCGACGCCGACTGACCCACCACACGAATTGGAGCCCCGCGATGTCGCTGGACAAGACCTACACACTGGTTCCGGGGACGACCATCTTCGATGCCGAAAAGTCCTCCAAGGGATACCACCTCAACCAGTTCTGCATGTCGCTCATGACGGCGGAGAACCGCGAACTCTATCTCGCCGACGAGCACGCGTACCTGGACGCATGGCCTCTGCGGGAGGAACAGAAGCAAGCGCTGCTCGACCGCGACCTCAACGCCGCGATGCACGAGGGCGGCAACATCTACTTCCTCGCCAAGTGGGGCGCGACGCTGGGGCTGTCGTTCCAGCAAATGGCGGGCTCGATGACCGGCATGACCGAGCAGGAGTACCGCGACATGATGCTCGGCGGCGGCCGCTCCGTCGAGGGCAACCGGATCGACCACGCCGTTCTCGAGGCGGCCTACGCCGACTCGGCGGCGCCGGCCGAGCACGCCACGATCACCGGCGCCGTCTTCACCTCGCACGTACCGGCGATCGGCGCGGCGATGGACCACCACAAGACCGACGAACCCTACTGGCAACCGGTCTTCGAGGGCTACGAGTTCTCCAGGCAGTGGGAGGCCGCACACCTCCCGGACGTGATCTTCCTGGTCTACAACGACCACGCCACCTCGTTCGACCTGACACTGATCCCGACCTTCGTACTCGGCACCGGCGCGGCCTACGCCACTGCCGACGAGGGCTACGGGCCCCGGCCGGTACCGGGCATCGAGAGTGACCCCGACCTGGCCGCGCACATCGCGCACTCGCTCATCAGGGATGACTTCGACCTCACCCTCGTCAATGAGATGGCCGTCGACCACGGTCTCACCGTCCCGCTGTCACTGATGTTCGGGGCCGTCGAGAAGTGGCCGTGCAGGGTGATCCCGTTCCACGTCAACGTGGTGCAGTACCCCGTGCCCTCGGGCGCCCGGTGCTTCAAGCTCGGTCAGGCGCTGCGCAAGGCGATCGAGTCCTATGACAAGCCGTTGAGGGTACAGGTGTGGGGTACCGGTGGCATGAGCCACCAGCTGCAGGGCCCGCGCGCCGGCCTCATCAACCGGGAGTGGGACAACGCCTTCCTGGACAAGTTGGTCGCGGACCCGGTCGGCCTGTCCCGGGTTCCGCACCTGGAGTACGTCGAGGAGGCGGGCTCAGAAGGCATCGAGCTGGTGATGTGGCTGATTGCACGCGGGGCGATGAGCGACATCGACGGGTCCGGGGAGGTTGAGGTCAAGCACCGCTTCTACCACGTGCCGGCGTCCAACACCGCCGTCGGACATCTGATCCTGGAGAACCACTCGCGGGCGAACGTGCCCGCCGTGAAGGAGTGACATGACTGACGAGCAGACCGTTCGTATCGCCCTCGCCGGGGGCGGTGCCTTCGGTGCCAAGCACGCGGCCGCGCTCAGGCGGATCGAGGGCGTGGAGATGACCGCTGTCGTAAGCGGCACCCTTGAGAGGGCCCAGAGGTTCGCCGAGGAGCAGGGCGCGGGCCGCGGCGTCGCCACCCTGGAGGAGGTGCTGGCGATGGACGACGTCGACGCCGTCATCCTCGCCACGCCAACGCCGATGCACGCCGCACAGACACTGGCCTGTCTCGATGCGGGCAAGCACGTCCAGGTCGAGATCCCGTTGGCCGCGTCGCTGGAGGACGCCGAAGCGTGCCTGGCGGCACAGCGGCGCACCGGGCTCGTGGCGATGGTGGGGCATACGCGGCGCTTCAACCCCAGCCACCAGTGGGTGCGGCAGCGGATCCGGGCCGGGGAGTACCGCATCCAGCAGATGGACGTGCAGACGTACTTCTTCCGTCGCACGAACCTCAACGCCCTTGGTCAGCAGCGCACCTGGACCGACCACCTGCTGTGGCACCACGCCGCACACACGGTTGACCTGTTCGCATTCCAGACCGGGTCGCCGATCGTGCAGGCCAACGCCATCCAGGGTCCGATCCACCCCGAGCTGGGCATCGCGATGGACATGTCGATCCAGCTGCGCGCGGAGAACGGTGCCATCTGCACCCTGTCGCTGTCGTTCAACAACGACGGGCCGCTCGGTTCGTTCTTCCGCTACATCGGCGACACCGGCACGTACCTCGCGCGGTACGACGACCTGGTCACCGGTAAGGACGAGCCGATCGACGTGAGCGGCGTCGACGTCTCGATGGACGGCATCGAGTTGCAGGACCGCGAGTTCGTCGCGGCCATCCGCGAGGGTCGCGAGCCGAACGCCTCCATCTCCCAGGTGCTGCCCTGCTACCGGACGCTGGCGGCCCTCGAGGAGCAGCTCGCCGTGGCCGCGGGCTCGTGACCACGGCTCCGAAGGCAGGCTCGGGACGCGCTCTGCGCCGGATCGGGCCGTTCGAGGTCCCGGCGGTCGGACTCGGTTGTATGAACCTGAGCCATGCGTATGGCGTCCCGCCGGCGCCCGAGGCTGCCGAGCAGCTGCTCCTGACGGCTCTGGAGGAGGGCGTCGCGCTCTTCGACACCGCCGCGCTCTACGGCTTCGGCGCCAACGAGGAGCTGCTCGGCCGCGTGCTCGCCGGCCACCGGGACCGGATCGTGCTGGCCAGCAAGTGCGGGATGACCGGTGCTGGCGGCCGGCGCGTCATCGACGGCCGGCCCGAGACCATCCGGCGTACCGCTGACGATGCGCTGGCCCGGCTGCGCACCGACGTCATCGATCTCTACTACCTGCACCGGGTCGACCGGCAGGTCCCGGTCGAGGAAAGCATCGGGGCGATGGCAGAACTCGTCGGGGCCGGGAAGGTACGCGCGATCGGGCTCTCCGAGACCTCCGCCGGGATGCTGCGCCGGGCCCACGCCGTGCATCCGATCGCCGCACTACAGAACGAGTACAGCCTCTGGTCGCGCAACCCCGAGCAGGGCACCCTGGCGGCGGCCCGCGAGCTCGGCGTCGCGCTGGTGGCGTTCAGCCCGCTTGCCCGCGGCTTCCTCACCTCCAGGCCTCCGGACCTCCGCAGTCTCCCGGACGGTGACATCCGCCGAGGCATGCCCCGCTTCGACACCCGCCACTACCCCGCCAATCTGGTGTTGCGGAGCGAGCTGGAGCAGATCGCCGAGGACGCTGGCCTCACCCTCCCGCAGTTGGCCCTGGCCTGGGTCGTCTCCCGCGGCTCCCATGTCATCGCCATCCCCGGGACCCGTTCGGTGGTCCACTTGCGGGAGAACCTGTCCGCACTCGACCTCGACGTACCGGGCGAGACCATCGACGCGGCAGGGCGGGTGCTGAACGCCGCGACCGTACACGGGGCCCGCTACAACGAGGCCACCCTCGCCGAGATCGACACCGAGCGCTGCGGGCGAGCAGGCTGAAACAGGACCGGGGAATCGGACCGACTGCAGGACTGGCAGTACCGTGCGCCGGCCGGCCTTCGCACCGGAACCTGCGCCCCGCACCTCAGCCTCGTTCGCCGCGATCCCCTCGTAAGCGTCAGCAGCTGCGCGAGTCTCGGTCAGCCCGACCCGAGCTGCTCACCCGTCACCGTGAGGCGCCTCCGTGCCGAGCGCGGGCAGCACGGGCACGGTCGCCGCAACGAGTCGAGCACCAGTGGCGGCGGCCATGGGTCCGGAGCAGGAAGCGGTCGCACGGCGTGGAGCCGCACTCCGCGAGAAGCTCGGACTCCGCCCCTGTGAGAAGGTCCGCGGTGCCGGCGGCGAGTGTTGCCAGCGCATGGTCCACGGCCTGGTTGGTGGGGTGTGCCCGGACCCGGCGCGGGCCGGTCGTCGGATCCCAGGCGAGCAGCGGGGCCGAAGGGACCCGCATCAGAGCATCGTTGACCGCCTCCAGGGAAGCCGCCGGAGGCGTCGCGCCCTGGACGCGGGCACCGAGCAGCGCCCTCACGTGTCCGCGCAGCGTGCGCAGCCGCTCCGCGCACACCTCGTACAGCTGGACCTCGGGCGGGGTCAGGCTGTGAACGGCCAGCCAGTGCATGGCGGACTCAGGGGCGGCCAAGAGGTCGTAGCCCTGACCACCGGGCAGCGAGACGACGCTGTCCGCGAAGTCGAGGGCGGGGTGCCGCTCAGCGCCCGGCGCTGGCGGCAGGACAGGTGCGGTGATGTCGGCGGTCGCGGGTTCCCTCATGGCTCTCATGGTATCGCTTGCGTTTTTCCGTGACGCATCCTAGCCTGCCATCACGGAAAAACCTCTAGATATCCGTGAGGCGTGATATGAGCAAGTCCGACACCGGCACCCCACGAGTACCCGTCCGCCCCCTCGGAGGGCCGACCGCCCTGATCGAGTACGGCGGCCTGCGCCTGCTCGTGGATCCCACCTTCGACTCCCCCGGCGACTACCCCCTGGGCCCGGGCCTGGTGCTGACCAAGACGGCACCCGCCTCGGTCGCCCCGGCCGAGCTCGGCCGCATCGACGCAGTGCTGCTCTCCCACGATCAGCACCCCGACAACCTCGACACCTCGGGCCGGGCCCTCCTGGCTCATGTCCCTCTCACCCTCACCACCCCGAGCGGCGCCGACCGTCTCGGCGGCACCGCCCGCGGTCTCGCGGCGTGGGAGACGACCGAGCTGGAGCGCCCGACGGGCGGCACGGTGACGGTGACGGCCGCGCCGGCCCTGCACGGTCCTGAGGGAGCCGAGGAGATCTCCGGTGAGGTGACCGGCTTCATCCTGACCGGCGCCGGCCTGCCCACCGTGTACGTCAGCGGGGACAACGCCTCCATCGATCTGGTACGGCTGATCGCCGAAGAGGTCGGCCCCGTGGATACCGCCGTTCTCTTCGCAGGCGCCGCCCGGACGCCGTTCTTCGACGGTGCCCCCGTGACGCTCGACAGTGCCGGGGCCGCCGAGGCCGGCCGGATCCTGGGCGCCCGCCACATCGTTCCCGTCCACTACGACAGCTGGGGCCATTTCACCGAGGGGCGCGACGAGCTGGTCGCCGCCTTCACCGCCGCCGGGCTGATCGAACGGGTCCAATTCGGCTGATGCAGGAGGGGCCGGGCGCTCCGCCGCCCGGCCCACGGCCTCGGCAGGAGCAGCTCCGTTCCCGCACGACCAGACAGGACACTGCACCCTCGTCAGCACCGCACAGCGCGTCGGCACACCGCGGCCGACGCGCTGTGCGCTGCGGTCGACTCGTCCGACCGGCCGACCGGCGCGGTTCCGCGCGCCACTGGGTGGCTGAACACCACTCCACGCCCGGCGTCCCCCCTGCTGCTCGCGCACCTCGTCGGCAAGACCGGGCTCGGCACAGGCGGTGTGATACTGCCCAACCACCCGCCACTCGTCGTCGCCGAGCTGCTCCGCTTCCTCGACGACGGCTTCGCTCGGGACCGGCGCCGCTACCAGAACGGTTGGTGCAGCGCGCCCATGCCGTCCCCTGCGGCCCGGCACGGGGATCGACTCAACGACGCACCGAGCCCGGGGCGGAGCGTCCCGATGCTGCGGACGACGGGAAGAACGCCCGCCGACAGGCCCACTTCTCGTCTCGTGCAATGCTGCACACGTTCACCGGTCGCCCGTTCGACAGGCCGCTACCAGTGCCGGCGAGATCATCCTTCCCCGAGCCGACCCCCCTGCCCGCCGCACCGCTCGACCGCACACGTCGCCGACGCATGCGACCATGCCCGCCGACGCAGCGGCCGGGTCTCCTTGAGACACCGGCCCGCACCCGTGCGGCGGGCGCAGGGGGTCCGCCGATCCGCGCATGCCCGTCGGCCGCAACGGCCCCGTACTCAGAGGCCCGCGACATCGGCCACCGCGGTGGGCGCGACCAGTTGCGCAGCGCGCGTCCCTGTGGACCGCACCACCTCGATCCAAGCGTCTCGTGCACCTGGGCGCCCACCAGTTCTCGTCCTGCGGCAGCGACAGGCCGGCTGCCGTGGTGATGTCACCTGGCCGGACTCAGCGTCCGGCCGCTTACAGGTGACCGGTCTGCGAAACGTGGACGCGCGCCGACGGCACCGACAGGCGAGACCCCGACGATGCGACCACCCTCGGGTGCGAAGCGCAGGACTGCGGCGGATCGCCGACCCCTATCCGGCCGAGGCGAAGACCGACGCCCCGAGACCCGCGTGATCGCGGACGCGGCCACACCGTGCCCCACACTTCGAGCAGTTGGGACGGGCCTACGAGACCGCCGCCCAGCTGACCGTCCGGACCTGCTGCGACCAAGGCCTCCCCGTCGAGGCCACCCGCACCAGCAACCGGACACTCGTCCTGCCCACCCGGCGCCACCCCGGCCTCGGAGGCGTCCACGGCCCCCGACCGGACCACCGGGCCCTGCTGGGGGCCCACCCTCTTCCCCCGGTCCTGATCTCGATGCCCAGGTCGCCGTCAGGACCGCCGCAGTCCTGCTGGTCGCCGTCGGCGACAGCTTCCCCTCGGCCGCCCACCCCGCCGCCTACGCCGGGCTCGCCCCACGACCAAGTCGTCCGGCACCACGATCCCCGGCGAACACGCACACGGGGCGGAAACCGGCAGCACTTTTTCTGAGCGCCGCCGCTCAAGCGGCCCGGACAGCTCCGGGCACCTGGGCGAGGTGTGCCTCGACCGCTCGCTCGACCGCCGTGCCGAAGGCCTGTACGTGCGGCCGCCGATCACGGCGTCGGGTCGCGGCGGCGACTGTGCTCGGCGCAGCGTCCGGCATCGGGATGTAGGCGACCCCGGAGTGCCGGAAAAGACGGGCGGCCGTCTGGGGAAAGGTGTCCACCGCTCCGATACACGAGATCGCCATCAGGCTCTCCCCCACCGACCGAACCCGGGTCGCGACCCTCCCCTCCTCGCCCCGGCGGTCATCGCACGTCCAGTACGACGCCCAGCCGGCCGGCGCCCGGATGTCTGCGGCGGCGAACGGCTCGTCGAGTAGATCGTCGACGGAGATGGCCTGCGCTTCCGCCAGCGGATGGGCACACGGGACCGCTGCGACCCTGGGCTCGGAAAAGATCGGCCGCAACGCGATCCGGTCGTCTTCGAAGGGGCCGCGCACGATGGCCACGTCAACCTCGTCGGACGCGAGCTTGTCGATCTGGTCGACCATCGTCAACTCCGTGAACTCCAGGAGCACGTCAGGCCGCAACTCACGATAGACAGAGAGGATGACCGGCGTCAGCTCGCCCGCAGCCTCCGCGAACGTGCCGACCCGGAGGACTTCCTGACGCGAGGAGGCGAACGCACGTGCCTCCGCGGCGGCGTCGGCCAGCTGCGCGAGCATGCGCTCGGCACGCTCCACGAACACCACGCCGGCCGGCGTCAGGGCCACATGCTGGGGGCTGCGGTCGAAGAGCCGGACACCGAGCTCACGCTCCAGGCGGGCCACGTGCCCGCTGAACGCCGACTGCGCGATGTGTTCCGACTGCGCGGCTCGGCCGAAATGCATCGTCTCCGCCAGACGGACCACGTAGCGGAGCTGGCGTACTTCCACGGGGGCTCCCTTCACCCGGCGACGCCCGCGCACCGCACCGCCGACCCGACTCAGAGGCACATCTGACCTGGGCGTTCTCGCTACACGATTGTCCGTTCGCGAAGTCGTCGTTGTCCAGGGTTCACGAGCTGCTCATAGTCGTCAGCACCGCCCGCCACCACCCCTGGTGCCGGGCATTCCGAGAGAGGCGGTGCGATGAGTACCGAGAATTCCGGCCAGCTCAAGCAGTCGGCCGTGGGCACGTCTGACATCGTCTTCTTCGTGGTGGCCGCCGCAGCGCCGCTGGGCGCCACCCTGGGTGCCGGGCCCGTGGCCTTCGCCGCCAACGGTGTCGGTGCACCCGGCATGTTCCTGGTGGCGAGTGTCGTCCTGCTGCTCTTCGCTGTCGGTTACGCCACGATGAGCCGGCACATCACGAGCGCCGGCGGTTTCACGGCCTACATCACCGCAGGACTCGGCAGCCGCGCCGGCCACGCGTCCGCAGGCATCGCCCTGCTCGCGTACAACTGCATGCTGCTGGGCCTGCTGGGCCAGTTCGGCGTCTTCGCACGCGACCTGCTCGCCCAGTGGGGCTGGCACGCTTCCTGGCAGGCGCTGGCCCTCGGCGCCCTGGTCCTTGTCGGAGTGCTGGGCTACCTGGAGATCAACCTGTCTGCCAAGGTGCTGGGCATTCTCATGATCGCCGAAGTGCTGATCCTCGTAGTCTTCGACACCGTCGTCCTGGGCCAGGGCGGCTCCGGCGGACTGAACACCGACGCCTTCACCCCCAGCCACATGATCTCCGGCACGCCGGGAATCGCACTTCTGTTCGCATTCACCTGCTTCGTCGGCTTCGAAGCCACGACGATCTACGGTGAGGAGGCTCGTGATCCGCGGCGTACGGTCCCACGCGCCACCTACATCGCCATCATCCTGATCGGCGTCTTCTACACGCTCACCACATGGGCGATCGGCCTGGCCCATGGTGCGGATGTCGGAAAGGCGGCGGCCGAGGACCCGGTCAACTTCATCACCTCGGTGAACACATCCTTCGTGGGGAAGCTCTCCACCGACGTCATGCAGGTGCTCGTCGTCACGAGCGTGTTCGCGGTGCTGCTGGCCTTTCACAACACCTTGACCCGCTACATGTTCTCCCTCGCCCGCGGCGGTCTGCTGCCCGCCCGCCTGAGCCGTACCCACCACCGCTTCGGGAGCCCCCACGAGGCGAGCCTGACGCAGAGCATCCTCGCGGTCGTCGCCCTGGGTGCCTTCATCATCGGCGGCGCGGACCCGTTCACCCAGCTGTACGCGTGGCTGGTGGGGCTGGGCACGCTGGCCGTGCTCGTCCTGCAGGGGGCGACGGCCGTCTCGGTCATCGCCTTCTTCCGCCGCACAGCCGGGGGCGGCCCGCTCTGGCAGACCCTGATCGCTCCGCTGCTCGGTGCACTCGGCCTGGCTGCGGGGATCGCGCTCGCCATTGTCAACTTCGATGCCCTCACCGGGATCACCGGTGGTGCGGGGGCTCTGTTGCCCTGGACCATCCCCGCCGCCGGCGGCCTGGCACTCGCCGCGGCCGTCGCGTCCTCTCTGCGCGGACGGGCCGTGCAACTCGCCGCCCCCATCGCACCCTCGACCGCCACCACGGCGGCGGGATCCGCCGGAACCCCCTCCGCCACCTAGAAAGGACCGCGTTGACCATGGAGAATCTGCTGGAACTGGACCGTCGGCACGTCGTCCACCCGCACCTTCCCCTGGAAACCAGGAACCGCACGATCTTCGTTCGGGGTAAGGACTGCACCCTGTGGGACACCTCGGGCAGGGAGTACCTGGACGCGACGGGCGGCCTGTGGCTGGCCCAGATCGGCCACGGCAGGGACGAGATCGCCGACGCCGCCGCGGCCCAGATACGCCGCCTGGAGTACTTCACCACCTTCTGGGACTTCGCCCACGAGCGCTCCATCGAGCTTGCCGCGAAGCTGGCCGAGCTGTCGCCTGAGGGCCTCGACCACGTCTACTTCACCTCCGGCGGATCCGAGGGCAACGACGCTGCCATCAAGACGGCCCGCTACTACCACGCCCAGCGCGGCGCAGCGTCCCGCACCTGGATCCTGTCCCGGACGACGGCCTACCACGGCCTCGCGTACGGTGGCGGCACCGCGACCGGATTCGCCGAGATGAAGGCGGGCCAGGGCCCGCACCTCCCGCACGTCGCCCATCTCACCCCGCCCCACCCCTTCCGCACCTGGCTCTTCGACGGACAGGACCCGACCGACTTCTGCGTGGCCGAGCTCGAGGCCACCATCGAGCGGATCGGAGCCGAGAACATCGCGGCCATGATCGCAGAACCCATCATGGGCGTGGCCGGCATGGTGGTTCCGCCGGAGGACTACTGGCCTCGGATCAGAGCCGTCCTGCGACAGCACGGCATCCTGCTGATCCTCGACGAGGTCGTGACGGCGTTCGGGCGCGTCGGCCACTGGTTCGCCGCCGACCACTTCGGCGTCACCCCGGACATCATGGTCACCGCCAAGGGTCTGACCAGCGGCTACGCCCCCCTCGGCGCCGTCCTGCTCAGCCGAGAGGTCGGCGAGGCGGTCATGACGGGACACGGCTACCCCGTCGGCTACACCTACAGCGGCCACCCCGTCTCCTGCGCCGTGGCCCTCGCCAACCTGGAGATCATCGAACGCGAGAACCTCCTCGATGCGGCGCAGCGCACCGGCCGTCACCTCAGCACCGTGCTGCAGCCGCTGCGCGAGCTGCCCATCGTGGGCGAGATCCGCGGGAAAGGCATGGGCGTCGCCCTCGAATTGGTGACCGACAAGAAGACCCGCCACCCGCTGCCCGAGCCCGCTCCGGGGATCGCCGACATCATCCGCGACGAAACCGGGGTCATCGTCCGCGTCAGCAGCAGCCACAACCTCGTCTTCTCTCCACCGCTCGTCATGACCGAGGCCGAGGTGGACCGCGCGGTCGAGGCCGTCGCGAGCGTCCTGCGCCGGGTGAAGCCCGACGGCACGGTGGAAAGCGCCGCCTCCCGAAGCTGAGCAACCCGGCCGCCGCCGGACATCCCCATCGCCCCACCCCACTACCGGCCGGCAACGAACACGTCCCGGCCACTGGAGGACCAACACCGTGACCACCACAACCGAACGCCCCGCCACCGACTGGTCCGTGTGGCAGTCAAGCCCTCTCAACGCGGCGTCACGGGGCAACTCCGAGATCACCGTCACGGCCCCGGCCACAGGAAAGATCCTTACCACCCTGCCGGCCGCCACGTCCGCGGACGTCGACACCGCGGTCGCCAGGGCGACAGCGGCGCAGAAGGACTGGGCGGCACGCCCCTACGACCAGCGGGCCGCGATCCTCCGCAAGGCTGCCGCGCTGCTCGAAGCCGATCCCGACCGCGTCCTGAAGTGGCTGGTCCCCGAGTCGGGCTCAGGTATCGGCAAGGGCTCATTCGAGATATCCCTGCTGATCGGTGAACTCAACGAGTGCGCCGCGCTGGTCGCCCAGCCCTACGGCGAACTGCTGCGCTCGAACAGGCCGCGGCTTTCGGTGGCCCGGCGGATCCCGCTCGGCGTGGTCGGCGTGATCTCCCCGTTCAACTTTCCGGCGATCCTCTCGCTGCGGTCCGTGGCTCCCGCCCTCGCCGTCGGAAACGCCGTCGTCCTCAAGCCGGACCCGCGTACGCCGATCTCCGGCGGTCTGGCCCTGGCCGAACTGTTCGCCGAAGCCGGCCTCCCCGACGGCTTGTTGCACGTCCTGCCCGGTGGCGCCGATGTCGGAAAGGCCCTCGTCGCCCACCCCGGCGTCCCGTGTATCTCCTTCACCGGCTCCACGCCCGCCGGCCGCGCGATCGCCGCGGCCACCGGCCCCCTGTTGAAGAAGGTCCATCTGGAACTCGGCGGCAACAACGCCCTCCTGGTGCTGCCCGACGCCGACGTCGAGGCAGCGGCCTCGGCGGGAGCCTGGGGTTCTTTCCTGCACCAGGGGCAGATCTGCATGACGACCGGCCGACACATCGTCCACTCCTCCATCGCCGACGAATACACCACGCTCCTCGCCGAGAAGGCCGCCCGGATTCCGGTCGGCGACCCGACCGACCCCGCCAATGCCCTCGGCCCCCTCATCGACGAGAACCAGCGCGACAAGGTGCACTCGATCGTCACCGCCAGTGTCGAACAGGGCGCCCGGCTCGTTGCCGGAGGTCACTACGACGGCCTCTACTACCAGCCCACGGTCCTCGCGGACGTCACCACCGAGAGTCCCGCCGTCCGCGAGGAGATCTTCGGCCCGGTCGCCCCGGTGCTCACGTACGAGACGATCGAGGAAGCCATCGAACTCGTCAACAGCAGCGAGTACGGCCTCAGCGTCGGCATCCTCACGAGCAACGCCTTCGCCGCCTTCGAGCTGGCGGACCGTATCGATTCGGGCATGGTCCACATCAACGACCAGACCGTTGACGACGAGCCGACCATCCCCTTCGGCGGAATCAAGGCCTCCGGCTCCGGCGGTCAATTCGGTGGCACCAAGGCCAATCTGGAGTCCTTCTGTGAGACCCAGTGGGTAACGGTCCAGTCTTCGATCCAGCGCTACCCCTTCTGACCAACCGGCCTCCACCAACCCGGACGCAGCCACAACACCGACCAGGGGGCCGTGACCACGTTGTGGTCACGGCCCCCTGGCCACGCCCGGCTGCCGCTGCGGGCAGCGCTACGTGCCGGTGCCGATTTCACCGCTTCCCCCGCCGGTCCTGCCGAATTCCCGCCACTCGCGCGGGCTCATGCCGTACGCCGCGCGGAACGAGCGGCTGAAGTGGGCAGGGTCGACGAATCCCCAACGGTGGGCCACGAACGCGATCGTGACGGCTGCGCGGCCCTGCCTGCCCAATTCGTGCCTGGCCTCTTCCAGCCGGCGCTGCTGGATCCACTTGTGCACGCTGGTCCCCTCGCGCTCGAAGAGCTTGTGCAGGTAGCGCACCGAGATGTGGTGAGTACGGGCGATCGCCTCCGGGGAGAGGCCCTGGTCGGGGAGGTGCTGATTGATGCAGGCGTGAATCTGCAGCGTGAGCGACAGCTGGTCGCTCTCTGGGGCGGGCGCCCGCCCCCCGCTCCGCTCAGCAGCCAGGCTCTCCAGCAGACACACGGCACTGGCGGCCAGCCGCGCGCTGCCGTCCTCTCCGAGCGGTCCGGTCCCATCAGCGAGGTGGTCGAGGAACGGGATGACGAGTGGCCCCAGCCCTTCGTCGCCGCGAACGGCTTCAGCGCTCATCTTGCGCAGGTCGGCTTCAGGGAGGCTGAAGAGCTGGCGGGGCAGCATGAAGACCTTCAGCTCGACCGGTTCCCGGAAACCGAGCATGTAGGGACGGGTCGTGTCGTAGAAGGCAAGATCCCCCGGGTGCAGCAGGGCCTGCCGTCCGTCCTGCTCTACCACGGCTTGCCCCTTGCAGAGCAAGCCCACGTGCACGGTTTCCTCACCCGAGGTGATGAGCCGGGCGCTCCGGGTGACGCGATGGGGATCCGCCTCGATCGTGGACATCCGCAGATTCCCCAACTGGTGGCTGGTGAGGGACGCGGAGAACGGGCCGGCGCTGGGAGTCGCGACTTCGAGGGGGACGATCGTGGCGCAGACCACGTCGTGCCAGAAGGCGAGCTGCTCGCCTGTCGGCAACGCGCGTGTCGACCACCCATCGCTCACACGTTCATGGTATTCCACCGAGGCTGAGCAGCACGGCTGCCGACCGGGCGCACAGCACCCGCCGCCGCCACTGAGCAGAGTGTGCATTTCCAGTCAAGGTGTGGTGCAGCGCCATCCAAGATCGGCCGCAGAACAGCCCTAGCGTCTCTGACAGGACATACCACCCGCCCCAAAACGGAGCCAGACCCGCGAAGGTGCGAAAGCCATGACTGTGAAGACGCCAACACCGAATCGAAGCGCCCGCACTGCACAGGTCGCCGGCTCTCCCACCGTCCTGGATGTCCCCGCCTCCGGCCATGACGCGGAGGTAGTGTTCAGGACTCCGGCCGATCTTGGATGCATACACCGTGTCCGGAAGCTCGTCGTGCAGGCCGCCCGGAGGTGGTGGGTGCTGAGCGAGGAGTCGCTGGGCGAACTGGAGCTGTGCACCGGAGAGGTCGTCGCCAATGCCGTGGAGCACACCGGGTCCGCGAGCCTGGTCCGCGTGTCGGCGACCGGGTCCAGGATAAGGGTCGAGGTCGTCGATACTCACCCGGAACTGCCCAGGCCCGGCGCGCCTGACTCGGACGGCGAGTCGGGGCGTGGCTTGTTCCTCGTCGACGCTCTCGCAGCCGAGTGGGGCGCTCACCCGACCGGCGACGGGAAGACCGTTTGGTTCGAGTTCACTGCGGACCTCCGACCGACGGTGGGCGCACTGCGGCAGGACGATCGCCACGCGGTGGGACAACGGGCCGCCGCATGAGGACACCCTGCCGGGTGCACCCTCGCGGCGACGATCGTCCGCAGGGCGCTGGCCTCGCCGCTGCCGATCGCCCGGGTCACGGCGGACGCCGCTTATGGACAGGACAACCGCTTCCGCCGGATGCTGGAAACATCCGGCGTCGGCTATGTCCTGGCCGGCCCAAAGTCCCAGTTCTCCCTGGCCGGCCCACGCATCGACAGGGCCTTCGAGCAGGCCCCCGACCAGGCGTGGGAACGCCGTTCCTGCGGCGCGGGCGCGAAGGGGCAGCGTGAATACGGCTGGGCGGCCGTCCCGTTGCGCCCGGTGGCCGAGTACGACCACCAGGACGGCGTGCTGATCCGCAGGCGGTGGGCGCCGGCACGGCGCAGCCTGCGCCGGCCGGCCGCGATCGCCTACTACCTCGGATACGCACCGTTGGATGTCGGAGTGGATGAACTGGTGCGGGTCGCCGGCGCGCGGTGGGCGATCGAGGAATGCTTCCAGGCGGCGAAGAACGAGTGCGGCCTGGACGAGTACGAAGTCCGCCGCTACGTCAGCTGGTACCGACACATCACCCTGGCCATGCCCGCCCACACGTTCCTCGCGGCGATGAGCGCGCGAGCAGCCAAAAAAGGGGACCCACCGGTGAGGCCGCAGTGGACATCGAGCTCACCGTGGCGCAAAGGCGGCGACTCCTGGCAGCTCACGCACCCAGAGACGTCACCCGCACCGAGGCGTTGAGCTGGTCGCACTGGCGACGACGACGCCAAGCGGTGGCCCGCCGCTGCCACTACCGCCGTCGTGGCCACTCCGTCGAGGGGTGTGCGGGCAGAAGCAGTCCGTGACGGCATACTGCCCGCTACCCTCCCACCGCTCGACGTTTCCCCAGGTCAAGCCACGAAGTACTGCTGGAGTACTAGTCCAGGTCGCCCTCGGGGAAGTCGGTGCGGAAGCCGTCGTCGATGTCGACGTTGCGGTGGTCGGGGTCGATATCGAGGCTCTTGAGGAAGAGGTAGTCGTCGGGGTCGGCGGCGAAGTCGTCGTCGATGTTGACGTCGGGGTCCTCGCCGATCGCGGCCTTGCGGTCGGCGGGGCTGATGTAGATCTCGCCGTCGGGGTCGATGGCCTTGGAGCGTTTCCGGGGCGCGCTGTCGCCGCCCCCGGTGCCGCCGGTGCTGTTGGGGGTGTCCTGGGGGGAGGGGTCGTGGTCGTCGTTGTGAGGGGCCTGAGTGACGATGTGCTGTGGAGCGGTGGGTGCGGCCATCGCGGTGGCAGGGAGGGCCACGCCGCCGATCAGCGTTACGGATGCTGCTGCGAGCACGATATGACGGTTCCAGGTCCTGTTGTTCATCGGAGTTCTCCGCGGAATACTGGTGGGTTCGGCCTTCATGGTTCGGGGTTTCCCCCAGTGGGGTCTGCTTCCAATGAACCCGTCCGCGAGGCTGCCGTCATGCCACTGCTATCCGTGGCTTGACAGCCCGCCGTCCGCCCTTAGGGCGGCTCCTGCGGATCACTTCGCTGACCCGATGAAGATGGCGGCGAGGTGGAGTCCGGCGAGGTAGATGGTGGCGGTCTTGTCGTAGCGGGTGGCCAGGCCGCGCCATTGCTTGAGTTTGTTGATGCAGCGCTCGACGGTGTTCCGTTGCTCGTAGGCCTCGCGATCGAAGGCGGGCGGGCGTCCGCCGCGGCGGCCGAGCCGCTTGCGGTTGGCAGTCTGGTCGGCCGGTTGCGGGATCACCGCTCGGATTCCGCGGCGCCGCAGATGGCGGCGGATCGCCCGCGACGACCTGGGGGGCTCCGTAGGTGCCGTCGGAGTCCTGGTGGACCTTGCGTATCCGGGCCGCGAGCCCGGCCTCGGCGATCTGCCGGGCCGCCCGCGCGGCCGCGGTGCGGCGCCAGTAGTAGAAACTCGAGCGAGAGATACCCGGCATCGAACACAACCGCGTGACGCCGAACCGGCGCTGGTGATCTTCAACGAGCTGGCAGCGGTTCACCGGCGCGTCTCCCCGGCGAAATACCGGGCCGCCTTGCGGAGGATGTCGCGCTCTTCCTCCAGCTCCCGGATCCTCTTCCGTGCTGCGGCCAGCTCCACCTGAACGTCGTCACCGCCGGCCTGGGCTGCGGCCCGCGGCGCGGAGTGGGCGCCGGGACGACGCCCGTCGGCGGCCCGGATCCAGTTCCGCAGTGTCTCGGTGTTCACCCCGAGATCGGTAGCGACCGACTTGACCGTCGCTCCCGGCCTCGACCGGTACAACGCGACCGCGTCCGCCTTGAACTCGGCGGGGTAGTGCTTCATCCCCACGGGGACTCCGTTCTCCTGGACCATCAAGATCCAAGTCTCTCCGGTGTCCAAAATCCGGGGTCAAGGCCCGAGGCCGGCTTGCCCCGGCCATCCACCATGCCGGAGTCCACGTCGCCGCCATCGTCGTCCGGCCGGCGAAGTGATCCGAAAGAACTGCCCAGGCGCGGGAACTGACGGTCGGATGCAGAGCGTACTGCGTACCTCAATTCCGTGCGGCGTGAATGACGTTGCGTGCGGCGCCACCGGTTCGCTCAGGCCTCGTCCCCGCTGGTGCTCGCGCTTGCGTTCACGATTGCCACCGCCTGTCCGCTCACTCGCACGCGCGGGTCCGCGGTGGAGGCCTCGACCCGGAGCAGGCTGGGTCGGCCGAGGTCCTCCCCCTGGCGGATGGTGAAGGCACCGGCGGGAGGGAGGGCGCCGACGACTCGCAGGTAGCCGCCGAGGGCGGCGGCCGCGGCGCCGGTGGCCGGATCCTCGACGACACCGCCGATCGGAAAGGGGTCGCGGGCGTGGAAGAGGTCCTGGGCTTCGCGCCAAACCAACTGGAGCGTGGTCCAGCCGTGCTGGTGCATCACCTCGGCCAGGGCGTCGAAGTCGTAGTCGAGGGCCGCCAGACGCTCGCGGGTGGCCACGGCCAGGACCAGGTGCTCGTTTCCACCGAAGGCGACGTGCGGCGGCAATACCGGGTCGAGGTCCTCCGAGGTCCAGTGCAGGGCCGCGAGGGAGGCGTGCACCTCCACTTCGCTCGCCGGTCGGGAGCCCGTGGGAACACTGGTGAGCGTCGCCGTAACGGAGCCTCTGGGCGCTGCCGAAGTATCCACGGCGATCTCGCCCACCGGTGTGTCGAAGACGAGCGGGCCGGGGCCGATCCGCTCGGCCAGGGCCACCGCGGTGGCGACGGTCGCGTGACCGCAGAAGGCGACCTCCGCGAGCGGGCTGAAGTAGCGCAGCCGGAACCGGCGCGCCGCCTGGTCCGCGGCGGTGACGAACGCGGTCTCCGAGTAGCCCACCTCGCCGGCGGTCGCGAGCATGGTGGCATCGTCCAGTGCGGCGGCGTCGAGCACGACGCCGGCCGGGTTGCCGCCAGCGGGGTCGGTGGTGAAGGCGGTGTAGCGCAGGGTCTCGGGGCGTGTCTTCAGGTTCATGCCCCTACCGTGGCAGCCCACAGGCATCTGGACAAACGATGGATCCCGATACCAGCCATCGCATTCCCCGATGATGGAGGGCTATGGTCAGCGGCATGGACACCCGACTCCTGCGCACCTTCGCCACCGTCGCCCGGACCGAGAACCTCACCGCCGCCGCGGAGCGCCTACACCTCGTCCAGTCCACCGTGACCGCCCAGGTGCAAGCGCTGGAGAAGGAACTCGACCTGCGCCTGTTCGACCGGCTGCCCCGCGGGGTGGTGCTCACCGGCGCCGGGCGCGAGGTGCTGGCGCAGGCCGAGGCGGTGTTGGAGGCCGAGTCCCGGCTGCGGACGGTCGCTGCCTCGGCCGGTGGCGCGGGCGGTCGGGTGACCGGGCGCGTGATCCTCTCGGCCGGCGAGACGCTTGTGTCGGCGCGGCTGCCGGAAGTCATCGCCGCACTGCGGCGCAACCACCCCGGGATCGAAGTGGACCTGCGCACGATGGGAACCGCAGCCGCCGTGGCCGCGCTCCGCACCGGCGAGCTGGACCTGGCCCTGCTGCTGGAGGACGAGGCGAGCTTCCGCGACATCGAGTGCACGCCGCTGGCCCGTGAGCCGCTGGTGCTGGTCTGCTCCCCCGAGCACCCCGCCGCCGCCCGCAGCACCACCGACTCGCCCACCGACTGGGCGGAGCTGGCCCGCGAGGACTACTTCCTGCACGAGCAGGGCTGCTCGTACAGCGACCGCTTCGTCGAGCGGCTGCTCGCTGCCGCACAAGGCACCTCGCCCCGGATCACACGCTTCGGCAGTCTGGAGGCCGCTAGGTCCTGCGTGGCCGCGGGCCTCGGCCTCAGCCTGCTGGCCCGCGCCAATGTCGCGGACGCACTCGCAGCGGGCCGCCTGACACACGTGCCCGGCCCGCAGTTCCCCGACGTCACTGTCCAACTGGCCCGCTACCGCCGGCGCTGGCTCTCCCCTGCGGCAGCCGCGCTCACCACGGAGCTGCCGCACCATTTCCCGCACTGAACGCAGTTGCAGCCCGGGGAGCCGCCGACGGCGACTTTGGCTCCGCATTCTCCTGGCCGTCGGCGAGGCCGAAGACTCGGCGCAGCGCGGCCGGGGGCAGGAAGGCCGACCCGCCGGTACACGACGATCTCGTCCGTCTTGACTTCACCGCGACCGGCCCGAACCGGCTGTTGCTCGCCGGCATCACCGAACCTGCCGCCGGCGACGGCAAGCGTACCGCTGCGCCATCAGGACGTCTTCGGCAACAGGATCGGTGGGCTACTCGATCGACGCGCGGATGCAGTCCCGCCTGGCCGTCACCGCTCTGGACAACCCCGTGGCCGGCAGCGCCGGCTCACCGCGGCGAAGGGATCCTCCATCCCACCGAGACCGCCACACGCCGGCCGCGTTCGCAGCCGAGGCTCCTCCACAGGCCCCGCTTGGGCCGGGTCCGAGGAGGTGGCGGCGATGGGTACGACCGCCGGCGCACCCCGCACGGCCACGACCGCCTGGCCCCCACGGCAGCCACCGTTGCGGGTCAGCCGCGGGTGCACCGGGCTTCCAGCTGTTGCGTCGCCTGGCGGAACACATGGTCGATGTGGCTTCGCGCCGAAGCATCCCGCCGCCTCGCCGACAACCTCAAGAACGAGTGAACACCCGATTACCCAACACCTTCTTACGCGCATGCTCGGCCGATCACTGGGTCAGCCCCGCAGTTCCCCGAGCCACTGATGGTGAGACCGTGTAGACCTTCCCGTTGGCCCGGAGGGTTTCGGCCGGGTCGCCGGGGCGGCCTCGCAGGACGGCGTCCAAGAAGGAGAGGGTGGCTCCGACGACGACGCATCGTGCAGTGGCGCAACAGTTCTCCGACCAAGGCGGACCCGACCAAGCGCACGGAGGCACGGCCCCAGCTCCGCCTCACAGGTCAAGTTGGTCGCACCAGGGTGAGACGTCGTCGTGTGCCCGCCTCTCGTGAGGGCGGGCTTCCCGCCTGTTGGCCGGGCAGGGGTAACACCCAGGAGGGTTGACCTGAACTGTTTCGCTGGTTTCTCGCAGGTAGTCGGAGCCGATCACCGAGTCCTCGCTGTGGGTCGCTGAGGGGTCTTGCCGGAGGGTGACTGCTTGGAAGCAGCTGGGCGTCTCGCCATGCGGAAGACCCAGCCCATAGCGGAAGTACAAAAGCCGGCTGCTGCGCCTGGGACCCGTCCTCTCGCCCGACGCGAGAGGCGCGGGCCGCGGGGTCGCAAGGGGCTCGGCCCAGGAGCTACGGTTGATTCATAGGAGAAATCGGAACCCTTCCCCTGCTTCCCAAGCTTCGGCAGGGTTACGCTCTCCGGCCGAAAGCGTTCTTAGCTCAGAGGCAGAGCCTGCAAAGCTCTCGGTAGAGCACCGTGCTCAGGACACGGGTGTCATCGGTTCAATTCCGATAGGACGCCGCGGGCGGGCTTCCTTCCGCGTACGGCAACGAGGGAAGCCCAGCGACCTTCATGCGAGGTGATCGCGGGTGTTCTGGCCACGCAATTCCCGATCGCTGACCTTCTCCTGACCCAGGAGACCCGCCCACTCGACGTCCCATGCTGGCCCCTGGCGCAGTCGGGCGAGTTCGTCCGATCGACCGGGCCGGTGCGCGCACGGAAGATGGGCGGACTGGTCCCCTGGCTTGGTGAGGGCGTCTACTGCCACGCCGCGAGCGTGTTCCGCTTCCCAGCGAGTCTCTCAAAATTCCCACTCCTGCCCGGGGACGGGCGCACACCCGGTTTCGCATGCGCCTACCGGCGGCTGATCACGGACGGGTTCGTCGCTACCCGGTTCGAGGTGGCTGTCACGGGCGGAAGCTCAGGAAATCGGGGGCGGGCGAGACTGGCCAGCCAGGACTTCGTCGCCCTCCTGATCAACTGGCTCACCTTCCCGTCACCATCACTTGCTGCGGCGAGGGCGACCGCCGGAGCACCTGCCCAAGGATGCCCTCCGTCGGCGCCGGGTTCATCTGCTCCGCCTCCACATGGAGTACGAGTGCGTGCGACTTGTACTCCGCTTTCTCATGAAACAATCACAGGACGGCAGGAACACTGAGGCGGTGGCGCGTTTCCTCAATCGAGGACTCGACCCGCTGACGAGCCCGCGGAAGTACGGATTCGATCAGGATCCGATCCTGACTGCCGCATACCAGGCAGAGCAACTCGGCAAGACCGTACTCCGGCTGATGGACATGCCGAGCACGGCAGCCAGGCGGGCGCCGGCTCGACCAGCCAGGGCGAGGCCGACTGCGGTCAGGATGGAACGCAGTCGTTCGGTGCGCTGGCCGTGCCTGCGGGTGAGGCCGGATATCTGCTCCACGAACGTGTGACGTGGGCACTTGGTGTTCCCGCACCGGAATCGCCGGACCCGCAGCTGGAGTACGACGCTTCGTCCGGCGCTTGGGACGTCAGCGAGAATCCGCAGGTAGGAGCTGTGAACCCGGGTCGAGCAGACTCCGCATCCCGGGCAGGCGGCGCCGGCAGTGGTGCACTGCGCGTCAAGGCGCACGTTCTCGATATCCACGTCCACCAACCGCACCGCGATGTCCGCGATCGCCGGGCACAACAGCGCCTTCAGCTGGAGTACAACGTCTTCCACGGCCCGGACTGTCAGCCCAGCGGCACTGACCACCGGTCCATTTTTGGTCGACTTCGCATGCCGTCCGGAGACGCTCAGCCGTCACTCACCGTGGCCACTGCACGAAAGCTGAGCCAGAACCACTTCACGTGAACGAAGCCAACCGCCGGGTCGCCGTGGCCCCGATCGATCCGGCCGACACCAAGCGCGGTGCGCTGTGCATCCGCGAGGCGGGAATCGTCGCCTCACTCGTCGCGCTGTTCGAGCAGACCTGGCACTCCGCCATTCCGCTCGGTGCCGATCGAACCAAGGACCAGCGGAGCGGACTGACCGCCGCTGAACAGGAACTGCTGCGGCTCCTCGCCTCGGGCCTCACCGATGAGGTCGCGGGCCGCAAGCTCGGCATCTCCGCCCGGAGCGTACGTCGGCAGATGTCAAGCCTCATGGAACGCCTCGAGGCGTCCAGCCGGTTCGAGGCCGGCCTGAAAGCAGCACAGCGCGGCTGGCTCCAGTAGCCGCGCTGCCACAGTGCCGCTCGACGTGGACGTCGACGCACGAGACACGAAAGCGGGCCAGACCGGCCCTGCGCGCGCTGCCGCACCCCCACAGGCCGATACGGCGATCGGCGCCTCACCTTTGTGCGCCTAGGCCGCTTCGTTTGGATCTTGCGAGGCTTGTCATACTTCCCGAGTGGAGATGCAAGCCGAGGAGGCAGCGCGGCGTTGGCTGGCTGATCAGGGTGTCAGCCAGGTGCGCGACGGTTGGGTGAGCGACGAGAAGCCGGACACGTTGCTCACCGCCAACGAGGTAGCGCACTCCTGGGCCGGTGATGTGTTTGCCGAAGACCTGGATGCCGCCGACCAGGTGAGGTTGGCTTTCGGGCTGCTGGACCTCCTCGACGAGTACTGGGTCACGTGCGAAATCCGGTTCGCCGACGAGGGTGCGGAGGGCCCCCTGCCGGCCGACGTGCTGTGGGACGGCTACCGCCGGCGGCTGGAGGCGGACCGGGACTCTGAGGCCGTCACCTACTCGCTGTGGGTGGACTGGTTCGAGGACCACGCCACTTCCGCGACGGCCTTCGCCGAGGTTCTCGGCAACGACATCGACCGGGTGGTGGCCGAGCGATCGGAGGCCCGGCTCCGCCGAGCCCGTCGGGTTCTGGAGTGTTCGGGCCCGGTGCGCTGGACGGTAAAGGAGCTGACGTACCGCACCGCCATGCGACTTCCTGCCCTGCACTCGGCCCTCTTCCGCGGCCTCCTGGCGAGCTTCCACGACGTCTATGGCGACTTGGAGCCGACTGCCGCACTGACCTTCCTCGGCCGACTAAATCTCCCCACGAACACCCAGCACCTTGCCGAACTGCGCCACGTACTTGCCGCCGGGCACAAGAACCACTACCGCAGCCCTGGCGCCTGGGACGATGCGCTCCGCTCCTGCTCCTGAGCCGTTGGCCTGGCAGACCAAGAAAGATGCCAGCGACGTAGAGTCCGGCCAGGTAGATGGTTGCGGTCTTCTCGTAGCGGGTGGCGATGCCCCGCCACTGCTTCAGGCGGTTGATGCACCGTTCGACGGTGTTGCGCTGCTTGTACGCCTCGCGGTCGAAGGCGGGTGGCCTACCGCCTCGGCTGCCGCGCCGCAGCCGGTGGCCGCGTTGATCGGCCGGAACGGGGATCACCGCCCGGATTCCGCGCTTGCGCAGGCGGATCGCGCGTGAAGAATACGCCTTATCGGCCAGGACCACGTCCGGCCTGGTACGGGGACGTCCTCGTTGCCGAGGGACGCGGAGGCGGGCCATGACGTGAGCGAAGACGGGCGCGTCACCGGCCTGTCCGGCGGTGAGCACGAAGGCCAGTGGCCGACAGCGAGCATCAGAGGCGAGGTGGATCTTCATGGTCAGTCCACCGCGAGACCGGCCGATGGCACTGTCATCGGGCTCGCCGGCCTGGGCCCCTTTTTGCGGGCCCCGGCTGCGTGCTGGTGAGCGCGCACGACAGTGGAGTCGACCGAGACGGCCCAACCGAGGTCTTCCTCGGCATCGGCCTGCGCGATGAGCGCGATGAACACCCGCTCCCAGGTGCCGTCGATGGCCCAGATCCGCAGCCTGTTGTAGACGCCCCTCCAGTTCCCGTACTCCTCGGGCAGGTGGACCCACTGTGATCCGGTCTGGAACTTCCAGGCGATCGCATCGATCACCTCGCGGTGATCCCGCCCCCGGCCACCCCGCTGCGGCGTCCGGTCTGGCAACAACGGCTCGATCCGCGCCCACTGCACGTCAGTCAACGGCCCGCCCAGACCAACGATCACATGATCCAAACGAAACGTCTAGTGCTACCGCGGCATCATCGAGGACCAGCAGCGCCTGCAAACCCTCTACGACGCCGTCTCCACCGAAACCCACCAGGCGGATCCCACCACCGAGCGAGCCCGGCAGATCCTCTCCGGCGTCATCGGCCCGATCGCGGACCCGGCCCAGCTGGACGACAAGGCGCAGCCTGCCGACGCCCAGGCCAAACGCAGCCTGGTCAACAGCTACGTCTGGTCGGCCGACGGCGGCTTCTTCGCCGAGACCACCGAGACCATGGACTCCGTCACCGAAGTCACCTCCGGTAGCTACCAGCTCTCCGGCTCACTCTCCGGTTCGGTGGGCGGCGGAGTGAAGATCTTCGGCGACGGCGCCAACGTCCAGTTCGACGCCTCCGTCGACGGCGGCATCGCCGTCACCCGCACCCGCGGCGGGAGTCGACCCGCTCGGCCGCTTCCGTGTGCGGCCTATACCGAACCGAGTGATCAGGTACGACACGCCGTTCGAGGAACGGCTTCTACCGGTGACGCAGAGATCCGGGCCTGCACCGAGTGGACCAGTCACCGACCCGTGACAGTCGCTCTCCACTGGTCCGCACGACAACAGGCCCGCCGTCTTCGAAACCGATCCGGTCACCAGCGGCCAGGAAGAGCGGGCTCGCCAGCTCGAAGGCGAATCCGTCGTCAGTCTCGAGATCCTTCACCAGTACCAACCGAGAGGTCGGCGTGACTCCGTCAGCTACCAGGTGCAGGTGCATGCCCGAGCGGGTCCCACGAAGCCTGAGGCCACCTCGACCCCGTTCAGTGGCTGATCAACGGCCCAGACGTTGAAGATCAAGCTAACCGAAGGGGTGACTCGGGGCGCCCAGGGCTCGATACCGATCGAATGCCTCGCGGGCGTCCGGCACGAATCCGGGCTGGCGGACGAGGTCTTCGAGTTCGGGCTCGGTCAGCCAGTCGAACCAGGCGACTTCCCTGGGGTCGGGTTGCACCGGTTCCGTGATGACGACTTCGTGAAGGCCCAGCCAGTAGGGGCTGATCACGCCGTCGCAGAGGAACTTGAGCACGAACCGGGGATCAGCGTGGATTCCAAGCTCCTCTGTGAGCTCTCTGGCCGCGGCTTCCTCGTACGACTCACCGACGTCGGCGGCGCCACCAAGCATCCAGTTGAACTGCCCCGGGAAGCGGGAGACGTCGTCCGAGCGGCGATGCACGAGGAACCGTCCGTCGCCGTCGCGGCACACGATCGTCGCGACGCGGTGCAGCCATCGCTCCCGAATTGCGTCTCCACGGTCGACGACTGCCACGACGCGATCGTGCTCATCGACCCTCTCAACCTGTTCACCCATGGGACAACGATCGCAGGGGTCATCTTCGGGTCCGCGTTCGGGTGGCCGCTCTGCCCCGGTCGTGAATCCATCCCCTCCTTCCGTCCCGACTCAGCCAACCCGAAGCGGCCGGTGGCATCCCTGGCTGGCCGTCCCCGCTGTGATCGTAGCCACGCTGCTCGTCCCTACCGTCGTCCTCCCTCACTCTGATCCGCGGTCCTGGTCGCAGCAGAGCCTGGTCCAGGCACCGCTGACGACGCAAAACCATGGCCTCAGCCAGTCGTCACAGCCACGCCACCGTCACCGCTCCGGTGCCCATACCCCCGGCTCCCGGGACTCCGGCAGCGAGTGTGACGGCCTCGCCGACGACACCGCTGCCCCCAACCGCGCCCACTCCGATTCCCTCCCCTACTCATCCGGCTGCTGCTGGGCCGCAACTGCCTGACGAGCCGCCGCGCCCCCTGCGAGCCAGGACGGCAGCGCCAACGATTCATAAGACGCCCTGCGCGCGGCACCTCCAGCGGCGGCGCCGGCCTGGCAGGCGGCGCTGTCTCGGACCGGCACTGCACCGCCGTCCGGGAGGCCAGCGCTGCTCGGATCCGGCGCGGCGACCCCGGTTACGGGCGGCACCTCGACCGTGACGGCGATGGCATCGCCTGCGAGTGACAACCTGCCGTGCGGTGCGCGGCGGTGCGGTCGGTGGGGGCCTCAGCAGTCCGCAGTTTTGCCTCGGGCCGCCGCTGATCCCTCGTTGGGCCGGTGTCGGCCGCCGGCTGGGAACATGGCGACGGGGAATGGCGGGGAGGCAGGGCGGTGGATGAACCGGCGCCGCCCTGGTGCTGGCACGCGAGACCGCCAACAGAGCCGGCACCCCTCTCGGGCCGGCTGACGATGGTCGCTGAGGCGGCGGCGCAGTGGACGGGGGCGTGTTCGGTCAGTCGTAGATCTCGAGATGCAGGATGGTGGCCCAGTCGCTCGTGACCAGCAGCAAGTCCCGCCACCATATGTAGCCCGTCGGGCCGTAGACGTCGGCGCAGGCTCGGACGGGCCCCAGATGTGCTTCGATGAGGTTGGCGACGCCATCGGCGAGTTCGCCTGCCTGCCGGATCTCAACCGGCGTGCGCACCTTGGCGTCTGGCCACTTCCTGGCGGGCTGCATGTACCCGTCGGTCACCTCTCGGCGGAGGATGTCCCGCCAGGCGTACGGTGACTCGAACGGGTGGACCCCCGTTCCTACCTGGTGTCCACTGGCCCCCGCGTCGTACACGGCTTGAGCGACACCCTTCATCCAGTCGATTCGATCGGGTTCGTGGTCCGCAGGTGGATCCAGTGCTCGGCCGGGAAGTCGTGGGACGCCAGCAGCTCTTCCTGGACTTCGGTGATCGTTGTAAATCTCCTGCATCGCCTTCGTTGCGCCCGGCCGTGCTGACTTCGACAGGGCGTTCGAGATATTGCGGGCCTTGTGAACCCAGCACCATTGGTGGCGGGCGCCGGGGAAGACCTCGGCGAGCGCCTTCCACAGGCCCATCGCGAGCCGTCACCCACGACCAGCTCCGGGTCGCGCATCCTGCAGGGCGACAGTCACGCAGCAGGTCGGCCCACACGTAGACAGAGTCGCTGTCACCGTCGCGGCCGACAACCCGGCCGTGCCGCCGAGGAACTGCTCCAGGACGTGCACAAAGTCCCCGGACGACGACGAGCCGTGCAGATAGGGAAGAAGACGAGGCAGCACCTCGGAGATCTTCGGCGACTTGCGGCACCATGGCGGAAGGATCTTCGAGGAGAACCGCTGTCGCTCGCCCGTGGCCTCGTCCGCACGGCGGCCGTCGACGGGGGCGGCCGCGGTGACCACGGTGCGGGCCGAGGGCGGCCGTTGCGGACCACCAGGCGTCGGCCGGCCTCGTCGGTCTCGGCTGCCAACTCGACACCGAGCTCACGGCCAGCGCAGACCTGGCAGGTGTCGGCCGCCGCGTGCCGCAGTGCTTCGTGGGCCTGGGCGCGGGTGGCGTGCCAGGTCCGGCCGGAGTCGGGGCCGCAGCCGGCCATGTGGATCAGGACGGCGGAACGCCGGGTTCCGATGCCCTGCTCTATGAGCCATCCGGTCTCCGGAACGCGGAGCTGGCCGGATCGGGTGGCCTCGGCCAGCCGCTCGCGGGTCTCCAGCCCTGCGATCTCGGGGCTTAAGACTGGTGAGCACGTGGTTGCAAACGATCGCGGGTTCTCCAAGGGGTCCGGCCTGATTGTGACCGTGCGTGGTCACCGGGACGTACCGGCTCTGGTTTCTACGGCTTCAGCGCCGAAGGGGCGCCGAGGTCGTTGATCAGGTCTGCAAGGCACAGGGATGCAGCGGCTGCCCGGGGCATCGGCCGGGCAACAGCCGGGCCGGTGGCACGGTTCACCGCGGCCCCCTACTGATGCGGCTGTCGACCGGCCGGGAGGCATTCCGCTACGGACGCGGACCCCACGGGTCACCAGGCACCCAGTTGCCGTGCAGCCCGAGCGGAACCCGAACGGGCAGATGAATGCGGGCGACGGGCTCGCCCGTGAAGTCCTGGGCGGACAGGATCACCAGGTCCGCCGCACCCCGCTCGGGGTTGTGCACGTACGCCATCACGTACCCGTCGTCTTCGGCGGCGGGTGACTCTGCGGGGACGAAGACACCCTCTCCAACGGCTCCGAACCGGCCGAACTCGTGCGCCTCGGTCGTGCCGCGCACCAAATCGTGTTTGAGCAGCGCGCTGCTGAACCCGGTGCCCGGCCGCGGATCCGCGGGGGCGGTGGGCGGTGCGTAGAGCTCGACGGCGGCCGAGTACCCGTAGCGGTAAGGGCGTGCGACGCAGTGCGGGTTGACCCGGGGGAACTCCTGGGTGCGGTCGTCGAGCCGGTCCTCCCGCACTCTTCCGGCGGCAAGGTCAACCCGCCAGCGGTTCAGGGTGGGGCGGCTGCTGCCGAAGTCCCTGATGTTGAAGCCCTCGGGGTGCCGGACGATGTCGACGACGATGTCCGTGCCCTCCTCGTAGGCATTCAGGGTGTGGCCCACGAGGCTCGGCGCGACCTCGAACCAACGCACCTCGCCTCCCGTGCGGGGCATGACACCCACGCGCGCCTGGTGTGAGTCGTCCCAGACGAAGGGGACCTCGGTCGGCAAATGTGCGGCGCTGAACACCACAGGTGCGTCGAAGAGGATCACATGGTGCTCGGTCAGCGCGAAGTCGTGCATGTAGGGGTTGCCGGGCGTGTGGATCAGCGTGGTCCGCACTACCGTGCCGGTCTCGTCCATCACGATGTGCTGGACCTGCTCCGCGCCGTAGAGGAAGGCGAGCGAGTGCAGTTCGCGGGTGTGCGGGTCGAAGGTGGAGTGGGCGTTGGCGCTGTAGCCCTCGGGAGTCACTCCGAGGTCGCAAGGGCCAACCGTGTCGAGGTCGTAGGTGAGCTCATAGGGGCGTATCCCCCCTTCTATCAGGGCGAAGGTACGGCCTGCGAGCCCGGCGACCTGGACGTTCGGCGCCATGTCCAGGCGCTCGTCGAAGGGGGTCCCGCGTCGTGGCTCCCCGAGCCGGTCCGCGACCAGCCCGGAGCGCACCCAGCGGTTGCGGTACCACTCGGCACGGCCGTCGCGGATGCGGACCCCGTGCACCATGCCGGCGCCGAGCGTCCAGATGTGGGCGGCGGGGTCCTCGATGCCGAGCGGGTTGGGGCCGATGCGTAAGTAGCGGCCGTTGAGGTGAGTCGGGATCCGGCCGGTGACGGGCAGGTCGAACGCGGTGACCTCCTCGGTGACCGGTGCGAAACTCCCCGACAGGTAGCGGTTGACCGTCATGTCAGTCCTCGTCCCTGCTCGACGCGGAACGTCTGTCCCACCGCCGTCATCAGTGTGTCGAAGCGGCGTGCCGCGGACTCCGGCGGGAAATGGCCGGCGAGCTCCAGGCTCACCGCCCCGTGGGCAGCCGCCCAGAACAGCTTGGAGATCTCGTGTGCGTCTCCGGGCCGGAACACCTTGGAGTCGATGCACGCCTGGACGGCGGCCACGGAGGCGTCGAAGGCGGTCTCGGCCGCGTTCAGGGCTTCGGCGCTCGGCCGATAGCCGGGTATGGCCTGCTCGAACATCACTCGGTAGTAGGCCGGTTCGGCCAGTGCGTGCGCGCGGTAGGCGGCTCCGAGGTCGCCGAGGTGGGCCAGCGGGTCCTCAGAACCGGCGACTTGCTGCTGTGCGCGCCGCAGGCGGGCGAACCCCTCCCGGTAGAGGGCGTCGGCCAGACCTTCCTTGCCGCCGAACATGGTGTACAGGACCTTGGTCGAGGCGCCGATCTCCGTGGCGATCCGACGCATCGTCAGGGCGGCCACTCCCTCCGCGGCCAGGAGGTCGATGGCGTGGTCGAGGATCGTGGTGCGCACGGCGGCTTGGCCGACGCATTGGGCTTCCTGGTAGGGCGTGTTCACGAAAACATAGTATCTGATGGGTAACACCGTTACCCCGCGCCGGCTCGACTTCAGTACAAACCACACCGGCTCGCCACCCTCCGTCATTCGCGTCGGATCCAAGAAAGCCGCATCAGATGCGAGTGCGCGGACGTCCCGCAGGGTCATCCAGCCGCAACGAGTGACGACAGCCGGTGGCGACGGTCCCGCTTCCGCCGAGGTCACCGTCACCTCCATGCGCAAATCCCCTGGCCATTCGGAGTCGCAGCGTCCACTCAGCGGCCCTAACCCCACCATCGCGAGTTCGCATCCGATGCAATGTGGGGTTGCTTCGGTTTGGCGGACATCCGAGATCCGGGCTCGCGCCCGGGAAGGGATGTCCATGATGGAGAGCATGCCGAAGAGGAAGCCGCGGAAACGGCGGCAGTTCACAGCCGATTACAAGGCCGAGATCGTGGAGCTGTGCCTGCGCGGGGACCGGTCGGTGCCCGTCTGGAAGGACTTCGACCTGACCGAGAACGCGGTGCGGTTGCCGCTGACGCAGTCCGACGAAAGGTTGAGCCCCCGGCCCCAGCATGTGACGAACGGGCGGAGCCGGCCGAGCTGCGGCGGGAGAATCGCCGTCTGCGGGAGGACATCGAGCGCATGGATTGTCGTAGACGGCGACGTCGGAGTTGGCGAGAAGCTTGCGGGCCGCCTTGGTGGTGATGGCCACTCCTTCCAAGCGGGGTGCTTGGGCCGCTGCGTTGATCGCACGGCGTGCAGCGGGACCGGAGACGCCTGCGCTAGCCCCCCCTAGGGGACGTCCCGAACCTGGCCAGGGGAAGGCTTCCAACCAAGCGCAATCCTCGCCCGATGCGGATGGGCCAGCGCGCTGGTCGAGGCCCGTGGGTACGCGCCCCGAACGTCCGCTCATGGCAGCCGACGACCGGATGCCAACAGGTTGGAAGAGATCGTCTTCCAACCTGCCGTCCTACGGCCGTGGCAGTCGGTCGACTGCAGTTTACTTCGCTTGTGCGGTGTGTTCGGTGGCTACTTCAAAGGGCTTTGGAGCGGTCCCGGTGGGTAAAAGCATAGGTATTGCTCCGGTGCGGAAGATCATGGTCGGCTCTGCCGATGCACTCGGCCCGCAGAGGTTGCTCGGTGGGAGCGGCTCGACGTGCCAGAGCGCCAGCTCGTGCTGGAGGGGTGATGATGAGGGGGGTACTCGACGCTATGGTCCGCGATGAACCGTTCGGTCCTACGGCCATGGGTGCGACTTCGCAGTTCGCGGCCCTGGAGCCGATTTGGGCGGGAATCAGCTCTACGAGACAATTGCGCGCGTTGCTTGTTTTCGGTGCACTGTTCAACGAACGCGTCTTTGTCCATGACACGCAACTGCTCGACAACCCGCGGGTCGTCGGTGATTTCGCCAAGCCGGATCTGAGGGGAAGCAACTTCTATCGGTTGCTCCGGGAACTCATAGCTGCCAGAGTTGTCGCGGTAGGACTCCGTACTGACACCTACCTTCGCGGAGAGGACCAGCGCGTTCCGGTCAACTCTCTTGCCGATGTACTGAGCAATTGGAAGAGGAACAGCCCGGATGGCAGTGGATGGGTCATCACGCCGATCTCCGAGGTTCGGGAACGGATGATCGCTGACCTTGACGGTGTGCTCGCCGACGGTTCCATCGTCGTTCCTTACGACCATGCGCGGGCGAAGGACGGCTTCATGCGCCAAGTTCGCAGCGCAGCGAACTCAACTGATTCGGTTCTGGCCGCATTGCTGGCTGAGCAGCCGAGTGAGCTGCGCCGCCGATATGACGAGGTCCTGGCGCGACCGCAGTTCTCGCACTCTCCGGTCTTTGCATTGCTGCACGACTCCGGGCTGCCGGTCTCCAGCCCGCTCATCCAAATCCACGGTCTGTTCGACGAGACGGCCCACGCCGACCTCGTCAACGCCCGGATCCTGGGTTCTGACTGGGACACGGGCCAGAGTACGGGTCTGGCCGAGGCCGTTCTCAGCGGTGAGGGGGCCGAGCAGGGCAGAGCCGACAACCGGTTGGACACGTCCGAGCTGATGGAGACGGCCTACCGCATGGTCGAGGGTCCGCCGCCCGACCTGCTCGCCATGCTTCGCCTCGAAGAAATCATGGCGCTAAGGGAACAGGCTGCAGAGCTGTTTGAGATCCAGTCGTATTTCGAGGCCCGCGACGCCGAGACCGCGGACGCGGCGCTGGAGGCCGCCCTGGCCGACTGCGCGGCGGACCATTGGCAGCGTGTCTGCGAGCACATCCGGTCCACGCGCCCTCATCAGACCATCGAGTCGACCAGGCTCGGGATCTTCCTACGCCGCAAACTGCCGCGGCTCGCACGGGTGGCGGAACGCTGGGCGACGTCCGGTTTGTCGACGCTCACCGAGGTGGCGATCAGCACGGTGCCCTTGGTCGGAGGCGGTATAGGTGATGACCTGAAGCAGCGCGTGGTCAGCCGCGCGACCCTGGATTTCGTGTTCTTCACGGAGTCGTCGCGCATGCGCGAACTGCGGGACTTCTCCCCGAACCGCAGCTGGATCTCGCCCGGCGCGCGATCGATCGAAGGTCGCTGATTCATGCTCGAGACGGCCAAGCTCGTCGAGAGCGACGGATTCTGGTGGACGGTTCGGCCCGGCAGCGGCGATCGCATGGGCCCGGGCCCGCATGAACAGGACATCTGGCGCCTCCTTCGCTCGTTCGGCGCGGCGGACGCCGTCTTCATCGATGTCGGGGCTCATGTTGGTCATTTCGCGGTCCGGCTCGCCGGATTGTTCTCCCACGTCGTGGCGATCGAGCCGAACCCGGCCGCCGTTGAGGTCTTGCGCGCCAACCTCCGGCTCAATGGAATCGGCAACGTCACCGTTCACCCGGTCGCGGCCCACGACGTCCCGGCCCGCCTGCGCCTGTGGGATCCCTTCAACGTCATGGCCGGTCCGTGCACTCGGAGCCTGGCGCCCGGAGACCCTGCGGACCCGCCCGCCGACTGCATTCCGTCCACCCTGTTCACCACGGACCACTGCATCGGCGCATTTCTGGATGAGACGGAAGGCCTCCCGATCGACGCGATAATGGCCGGTTCCAATGAGCGGGTCGGCCTCATCAAGCTCGACGTAGAAGGCCATGAGGCGAAAACCCTCGCGGGAGCCACCGCTACCATTCGAGCGCACCGGCCGACGCTCCTGATCGAGATGCACGACCCGATGTACGGCCCGCACATCAGGCACGAAGTCGTCGACCAGCTGAGCCGGCTCGCGTACTCCTGGTGCGAGTTCTCTCTCTACCAGAGGTCGAAGATGACGCCCTCGGACATGTGCCCTTACATCTATGCCGAACCCGCTGACCAGAACCGCGCTGACGAGTTTCGTCGTTTCGCCGACCACGTCAACAAGGACGCCGCCTCACGCTGGATCAGTGCGCCGTGAGACGTCCAGCACGATGAGGTTCATCTGTTCCGGCCGAATCCAGCACAGTGCGTCGAAGTCGCCGATCGCGGCTTTGGCGAGTCCTGCCCCCTCGTCGATTTCACGCAGGCCACCGGAGTCCAGATCGGTGGAGAAGTATTCCAGCCAATTCACCAGGAAGCGCGCGGCCAGGGGATCGTTACCGTGCAGCGCTCTCAGGGTCTCGGCGGCCGGCTCGGCCAGCAGGATTTCGAAGTAGCCCTTCACCGGGCCAACTCCCGCCTCAGCACGCTCAGTCGGACGGTGGCCATATCGACCCCCAACTCCGCGATCAGCCGCAGGCCCCGCACCCGATCACCCGCATCCGCCGAAGCAAGCAGAGCGTCCTCCCCGGCCAGCGCCATCGCGTGGGAAACGACCGCGGCAACCGTCTGCCCGTCGCGCTCCACCAGCACGACCTGCCCAGCCCCGGCATCCTCAACGGCTCGCTCGACCGCCTCCACGGTGGCCGGCAGCCGCAATATCCGGTTCTCCATGACAGCTCTACTCCTGGTCTCCCTGACCACGTTGACACTCGTCCATGTCGGGATGCCCTTGATGATGGCGGCCGAATCGCCATATGAAGGACGGGTGTATGCAGTGTCTTACCCCGACGTCTTGGACAGCTCCTTCAGAGGGGCGGGGAGGACGGCGCGTGGCCGCGACCGGACCCCCGTCCCGGTCGCGGCCACGTCGGCCTTGGTGCTCGGCCTGTGGGTCAGCAGCCGCCGGAGGAGGCGGGCGTGCCGATGGTGAGGGCGGTGGGAGCCGCGCAGCAGCCGCCCCCGGACGGTTCGGTGGTGGCGGGCTGGTCGAAGAGGCCGGCTCCGCCGCACACGCCGGTCTCGGGCAGGGTGAGTTCGACGCGCTCGGCTGCTTCCTGGTCGCCGGCGAGGTGGGCGGCGATGGAGCGGACCTGCTCGTAGCCGGTCATGGCGAGGAAGGTCGGGGCGCGGCCGTAGGACTTCATGCCGACGAGGTAGACGTCCTTCTCAGGGTGGGAGAGCTCGTTCACGCCGTGGGGGTAGACGGTGCCGCAGGAGTGCTGGTTGGGGTCGATCAGCGGAGCGAGGGCGGTGGGGGCCTGGAGGCGTTCGTCGAGGCCGAGGCGCAGTTCGTTCAGGAAGGTGAGGTCGGGGCGCAGGCCGGTCAGGACGATGACCTCGTCGACGGGGTCGAGGCGGCGGCCGTCCTCGCCGAGGAGGATCAGGCGGCCGTCGGTGTCGCGGTCGATGGCGTCGGTGCGGAAGCCGGTGACGGCGTCGGCGTATCCGGCGTCGACGGCGGCCTTGGCGGCGAGGCCGAGGGCGCCGCGGGCGGGGAGCTGGTCGGCCTCGCCGCCGCCGAAGGTGGAGCCGGAGATGCCGCGGCGCAGGATCCACACGGCCCTGGTGCCGGCGCCGTTGTCGGTCTTGGCGAGGTCGGCGAGGTAGGCGAGGGCGGTGAAGGCGGAGGCGCCGGAGCCGATGACGGCGGTGCGCTTGCCCGCGTAGCGGGCGCGGACGGCGGGGTCCTTGAGGTCGGGGACGCGGTAGGTGATCCGGTCGGCGGCGGCCTTCTCGCCGAGGGCGGCGAGGCCGCTGGCGCCGGCGGGGCTGGGGGTGGACCAGGTGCCGGAGGCGTCGATGACGGCGCGGGCGGAGAGGCGTTCCTCGCGGCCGTCGGCGGTCTCGATGTGGACGAGGAAGGGCTGGGCGTCGCGGTCGGCGTCGACGATGCGGTCGCGGCCGGTGCGGGAGACGCCGGTGACGCGGGCCTGGTAGCGGACGCGGTTGCCGAGTACGTCGGCGAGGGGCTGGAGGTAGAGGTCGGCCCAGTCCCCTCCCGTGGGGTAGGTGGCCGGGTCGGGCTTGACCCAGCCGGTGGGGGCGAGGAGCTTCTCGGCGGCCGGGTCGACGACCTCGCCCCAGGTGGAGAAGAGCCGTACGTGGGCCCAGTCGCGGGTGGCGGTTCCGGCGTGCGGGCCGGCCTCCAGGACGAGGAAGTCCAGGGCGCGGTCTTCAAGGTGGGCGGCGGCGGCCAGTCCGGCGGGGCCGGCCCCGATCACGACGACGGGCAGGTCGGTGGTGGTCTCGCTCATGACGCGTCTCCGGAGTCCTCGTACAGCAGACGGGGTGGGCGGGCAGGTGGGGCGGGCTCAGGCGGTCAGCAGCAGCTGGCACCGGAGGCGACGGCCACGCGCTTGGCCTGCGGAGCGCAGCAGGCTCCGGCTGCCGCCGCGTCCCTGCTGGTGCCGCAGCACGGCGAGGAGGGGGCGGAGACCGTCTCGGCGGCCGGCTGCGCGGACGCCGTAGTGCAACAGGCGGCCGCCGTCTCGGGGTGGTGCGGGGTGGCGGGTACGGGCTGCTCGTTCATGACGACTCCCCTGTTGTTTCGATGTTTGTCGATGGCTTGCGCGATCAGCATGGCATTTGTTTCGATCGACGTCAACATAGACGTTTATCTAATTCACGCGGGCTGCGATGGAACACGCCGAAGCCGTCGTCATCGCGGGCGGGCAGTCGGGACTGGCGGCCGCCCACGCCCTGGTGCAGGCGGGATTGAAGCCCCTCGTACTGGAGGCGTCGGAACGAGCGGCCGGGTCGTGGCCGCTGTACTACGACAGCCTGCGACCCTGCTCTCCCCGGCCCGGCTCAGCTCGCTACCGAGCCTGCCCTTCGGCGGGGACCCGGATCGCTACCCGCACCGCGACGAGGTCGTCGCTGCCTACCTGGACCGCTACGCCGCCCGTCTGCGCGCGGACATCCGCACCGGCTGCCGCGTGGCCCGGGTGACGGCGGAGGCGGGCGGGGTATTCCGGGGCGACTTGGAGGACGGTGCCGCTCTGACAGCTGTGGCCGTGGTCGCGGCGTCGGGGAGTTTCGGCAATCCCTGCCGGCCGGCGCTGCCAGGGCTGGAGTCCTTCCCCGGCCGACTCCTGCACGTCGCGGACTACCGCAGCCCCGAGGCGTTCGCGGGGCAGCGGGTTGTGGCCGTCGGCGCAGGTAGCTCCGCGGTCCAGGTCGCCGCCGAACTCCCCCGCACCAGCTGCACCACCATGGCCACCCGGGCGCCGGTGAGGTTCGTCCGCCAGCACCCGCTGGGCCGGGACCTGCACTTCCGGCTGGCCCGCACGGGCGTGGGCACCGCCCCGCTCGGCCGCGTCCTGCGCAGGCCGCCGACCCAGCCCGTCCTGGACTACGGCCGCTACCGCGCAGCACTCGCCACGGCCCTGCCCGAGCAGCGGGCAGTGTTCACCGGGCTGGCCGACGACAAGGCGACGTGGGCGGACGGCACGGCGGAGAAGGTGGACGCGGCGATCCTGGCAACCGGCTACCGGCCCCACCTGCCCTACCTCGCCGGCTGGGACGGCGCCCTGGACACCCCGCCGGGCGGCCCCGGCACCGCGAGGGGGCCTCCCTCACCCATCTTGGGCTCGCGTTCGTCGGGCTGGAGTGGCAGCGCAGCCTGTCCTCGAACACGCTGCGCGGCGTCGGACACGACGCGATCCGGACCGCCCGCCGCCTCGTCGCACACCTGGCCCGCCGGCGACCCCCGGCCCTACCGGCCTGATTCGACATGTGTCAACATAGATGTATGTCGAATGCGAAGGTTCTGCCGCTCCTGGAGCCCGAGGCCGCCGCCCCGTGCTGCCCCCCGCTGAACGAGCGCCCCATGTCCGCGGACGAGGCCGAGGTCGCGGCGAAGATGTTCAAGGCCCTCGGCGACCCGGTCCGCCTGCGCCTGTTCTCCGCCGTCGCCTCCCACGAGGGCGGCGAAGCGTGCGTGTGCGACATCTCCGATGTCGGCGTCTCGCAGCCGACGGTCTCCCACCACCTGAAGAAGCTCAAAGAGGCCGGGCTGCTGTCCTCCGAGCGCCGGGGGACGTGGGTGTACTACCGGGTCGAGCCCGCCGTCCTCGCCGCGATGGGCGCCCTGCTGGCCGGCGCCGCCGAGGCGACCGTGTGAGCCGGGTCCGGATCGAGGCGCTGCAGCCCGAACACGCCGAGCAGGTCCTGGCGATCTACCAGGCAGGCATCGACGAAGGCAACGCCACCTTCGAGACGCGGGCCCCGCAGTGGACGGCGTTCGACAAGGCCAAGCTGCCCCAGCACCGGTTCGTCGCGCTCGACGGCGACGGGCGGGTGCTCGGGTGGGTCGCAGCGAGCGCGGTCTCCGACCGGTGCGCGTACGCGGGCGTGGTCGAACACTCCGTCTACGTCCACCCCGACGCCCGCGGCCGCGGGGTGGCCCGCATGCTCCTGGACGCCCTCATCGCCTCCACCGAAGCCGCGGGGATCTGGACGATCCAGTCCGGGATCTTCCCCGAGAACACCGCCAGCCTCGCCCTCCACCGGCGAGCCGGCTTTCGCGTGATCGGCACCCGCGAACGCATCGGCCGCCACCATGGCGTTTGGCGTGACGTGGTGCTGCTGGAGCGCCGGAGTCCGGCGTGATCTGGGGGCTGCGGGGCCTCAGCAGGTTCACGCAGGGCCGGCTACCACCCCCTCGCCGTACGGCTCGTTCCAGGCGTCACTGAAGACCTTCAGGTCCTCCTCCACCAGGTCGAGGTCTCCGTGTACACGCACGGTGGTCGTGTCCCACGGCCGCCGCCCGTCGTGGCGGGGGGTGAGCAGAACGCCGAGGGTGGAGGACTCTTCGGTTCTGCCGGTGCGTACCCCGACCTCGTGGTGGCGCAACTGCACGAAGGCGGTGAAGGCAGCCTGGACGTCGTCTCCGAAGCGCGGTACGTCGGGGTGGTCCAGCAGGAACACCGCGGGCCATTCGAACGCGTTGCCGTCGATACGCAGAGTCCGGCCCCGGCAGTTGACCATGTCCGAGGGCAGCATCCCCTCCCACATCGAGCACGGCCCCGGCGCCGAAGAGGCAACCCACACGGCGGCTGCCACCTGGGGCATGCCCGGCTTCGTGCTCCAGCAGGCCACCCACGCCACCAAGGGCTCAGGACGCCGAGAACTGTGCGACCGGCTGCTCCTCGCCGGCCACCGCGGTGCCGTCGTGAGACAGGCCAAGGGCACGGTGCGGCAACTGCGGCTCGGCCATTAGACGCGCCATCCAGCCATAGTGTCCGGTTCTTTACGTGAGCTGTCGGCCGGTGAGGTCAGCGATCTGGCGGGCGGCCTCCCGGGCGGGCCGGCCGACGCCGATGAGGGTGGCGGAGGCCGGACCGGTCCAGTCGCCGTAGCCCAGGAGGTGCAGGCGCGGCTCGGCGGCGCGAGCGCCGTCGGTGGCGATGTGGCCGCGGGTACCGCGCAGCCGCAGGTGGGCGAGCGCCGGGCGGAAGCCGGTGCACCAGATGACCGCGTCCACCTCGCCGCGGGTGCCGTCCGCCCACTGCACGCCGGCCGGTGAAGCGGGTGAACAGCGGCTTCGCTGTGAGGAGTCCGGCGTCGCGGGCGGCGCGGACCGGGGGCACGGCGACGATGTCGCCGAGGGAGGCGACGCCGCCGGTGTCGGTGCGGCCCTCGTCCAGGGCGCGGCGGCGGGCGGTCGCCGCGTCGAAGAGGGCGCGGCGGTAGTCCGTCAGGTAGTCGACGACGTGCGCGGCGGCGGGATACGGCTGCCCTTCCTGGACGGGTATGAGCCGGCCCGGGAGGGAGGAGTAGGCGGCCGGGAAGAACAGGCGCAGAGAGGCCCAGGTGTGCTGCCACGCTCCGCCGGGCGCGGCACAGGCGTCGGGGATGACGTGCTCGATGCCGAGCCGGCGCAGGTGGTGGCCGGCGGCGAGCCCGCCTGGCCGCCACCGACCACCAGCACGTCCGTCTGCTCCGTCATGCCGCGGACTGCTCCTGGTCGGTCCTGGCGCGCATGAAGACGACGGCGACGAGCGCGAGACCGGCGGCGGCGCCGAGCAGCTGCATGGCGATGAAGCCCGGCACCGAGGCGGGGGCGATGCCGGCGAAGGTGTCGGTGAAGGCGCGGCCGATGGTGACGGCCGGGTTGGCGAAGGAGGTGGAGGAGGTGAACCAGTAGGCGGCGCCGATATAGGAGGCGACCGCGACGGGTGCAAAGCGCAGCCGGTCGGTGCGGGCCAGGCCGAAGATCAGCAGGATCAGGCCCGCGGTCGCCACGACCTCGCCCAGGAGGAGGTTGCCGGCGGAGCGGTCGTGGGTGGACCACTTCACCAGCGGCTCCCCGAACATGGCGTCCGCCAGGACCGCGCCGCCGATCGCGCCGGCGATCTGCGAGGGCACGTAGACGGCGAGTTCGCGGGCGTTGACGCCGGCGCCGCCGCGGCGGGCCGTCCACCACTCGGCCAGCGTGACCGCCGGGTTGAAGTGCGCACCCGAGACCGGGCCGAGGAGCGCGATCAGGACACCGAGGCCGAAGACGGTGGCGGTGGAGTTGGCCAGCAGCTGCAGCGCGACATCGTCCGTCAGCTTCGTGGCCTGGATACCCGAGCCGACCACGATCGCGACCAGGGCAGCAGTGCCGACCAGCTCGGCGGCGGCCCGGGCGACCAGCGGAGTACGGGGCGGGGTCCCGCCGGGCGCGGGCTGGGGCACGTCGGCGGCTATGACGGATTCCGCTGCGGGGGCGGCGCCGACGGGCTCGGTGGCGGTCACGACGGTGTTCTCCTCGGGCAGGTGAGGCGAGGCGGGCAAGGCCGCAAGGGGCTCAGGGGCAGGACCGCTTGAGGTTCGCGTCCGCGGTGGCACGCGCGGCCTTGGCGAGGTCGGCGAACTGACCGGCGAGCGTTTCGACGACCTCCGGGCGCAGGCGGTAGTAGGTGAACCTCCCGCACGGCTCCGTGTCCACGACCCCGGCCTCGCGCAGCACCTTCAGGTGGTTGGAGAGGTTCGTCTGCCTGGCACCCGTCTCCTCCACGAGGTGGGTGGCGCACAGCGTCTCCCGCGCGAGGAGAGTCACGATCTGGAGCCTGAGCGGGTCGGCCAGAACCCGGATCAGATCAGTGTCGACTGACGTCATCATCCGCTGATACTGTCACATCACTGAGGACTGATACCAGCCCTGGCTGACGTCCCGCCGACCGCCGCCGTGCCGCAGCCGCGCCTGTCACCCCAAGGAAGAGCCGATGCCCGCGAACCCGCTCGCGTCCGTCCTGTTCGTCTGCATCCACAACGCCGGCCGCTCCCAGATGGCCGCCGGCTTCCTGCGCCACCTCGCCGGCGACCGCGTCGAGGTCCGCTCCGCCGGCTCCATGCCCGGCCACCAGATCAACCCCTCCGCAGTCGCCGCCATGGCCGAGCTCGGCATCGACATCTCCGACCAGACCCCCAAGGTCCTGACCCCCGAAGCCGCGCAGGCGTCGGACTACATCATCACCATGGGCTGCGGCGACGCCTGCCCCTACTTCCCCGGCAAGACCTACCTCGACTGGCAGCTCGAAGACCCCGCCGGACAGGGCGTCGAAGCCGTCCGCCCCATCCGCGACGAGATCAAGACCCTCGTCGAGGGCCTGATCGCCGAGATCGACGCGACGCAGCAGGCGTAAGCGGAACACCGCCCGGCCGGGGCACACGCCCCGCGGGCCGCGCAGCTGGCCACGGCCGGCCGTGGCCAGCGCCGCATTCACACCACGGGCTGGACGCTCCCGCCGCGTCCGGGCCAACCACCGCGCACGGTCACACCCAAGGACTACTCCTGTCCCAGCCAGCCGCGGTCCCGCTCCAGCTCGTCGACCGCCAGGCCCCAGCGCAGGTTCGTCGCGGTCCACTCCGCGCCGTACCGGCACAACACCTCCGGCGACGGCGGCAACCGCTCGGCCGGGTCCTGGTCGGCCTTGCTGCGGTTCGAGCGGGCCGTGACCGCCACCAGCTGGGAAGCCCTGAGCGACGAGGACGACCAGGACACCGGCCGCCCACGGCTCTTCCGCCTCTGCGTCGACGCGCGCACCACTGCAGCATCCGCTCGCCCTCCGGCGCTCCCCGCACCTGGCGGCAGTCTCCGGAACCGGCCACCCGCCGGGACCTCTGGCGCCTCGCACAGGGTGGAACTCGCCGGCGACCGCGATCGCGGTCGGGGTGCTCGTGTACGCGGTGGCGCCTCGGGCCCGTACCCCATCTGGGGGATGGGGTACGGCGACGTGACGGGCGGTCGGCCGCTCAGGCAGCCGCGGTGAGTTCGCTGCTGATGTGATGGGCCCAGGTCTGGATCCGCTCCGGGTTCCGAAAGTCGCCGCGCGTGCCGTGACGGACCATCGCCTTGGCGATGAAGCCCGGCGTGGCCGCGGTGATGCTGCCTCCGAAGGTGATGTGTTCCCGTGCACCGAGCCGTTCCATCTGCCGGGCCACCGCCGGCACCGGCGGGATCTCGCGCTGTTCCGCGGAACTGTCGACCGGTCCGCTGCTGAACAGCCAGACCGGACGGTGCCTGAGGTAGTGCTCGTTGCGTTCCGCGCAGTGCAGGGCCTTGCCATTCCAGCGGCCCGCGTACAGGGATCCGCCGAGGACGACGGCGTCGAAGCCTCGGACGTCGTCCACGTCGTCCGCCGGGAGCACCACGGCGTCGAGCCCGTCCTCGCGGAGGGTCCTGCCGATCTCCGCCGCGATTCCCGCGGTCGCGCCGTGCTTGCTCCCGTAGGCGACCAGGACCCTCTTGGCCGTCATGGTGTTTCCCCTGTCTCCCCGGCCCGGGGGCGCTTGACGGGAATGCTGCGGCGGCCTGCGGGGGGTTCGGGCTCCATCGGGACACGGATCGTCAGGATGCCGTCCTCGTAGGCGGCTTCGACTCCCTCGGCGGGGATCCGGCCGGGCAGGCGGACGCTGCGGCGGAAGGAGCCGTAGCGGAACTCGGAGTGCTCCTTGTCCTCCGTGCTCTCGCTGTGCTCCGCGTTCACGATGAGCATGTCGCCGTCGACAGCGATCTCGATGTCCTCGGGGTCGACGCCGGGCAGCTCGGCGCGGAGCGTGTAGATTCCGCTACTGCTGGTCACCTCGATTGCGATCGGGTGGGCGCTGAGAGCCGGCCGCCACATCGGGAAGCGCGGGAAGTCGGCTCCGAACCAGTCCGTGAGGTCGGGGAAGAGGCTGCGCCTCCGCTCCATCTGCGTGCCTGACATGGGGTGCTCCTGGGTTCCCGGCGCCCCGTGACGGGCGCCTCCTGTGGGTTCTGTCTCCACTGTCGTTTCTCCCCCTGACGGTCCGCTTGGGCCTGTCGGGGCAGGGGGCGGGCCCGTTCGGCCCCACCTGGGAGCTGCAGGAAGGAACGGACCAGATGGTGAACCACAACGCGGGCCGCGCCCGCACGGTGCAGGTCACCACGGACGACACCCGCATGTGCGCCCAGGCTCCGGCACCGGCCGCCCGCGGACACGGTTCGCCCTGATCGGGTCGCGTTTCGCAGGCCAGGTGCGGGCGGTCGGGGCTACGCCCCGCCCTCACGGATCCGGAAGCCGGTGACGAGGCCGGGGGTGATCCGGATGGCGCTCGAGAAAGTACCGTCGACCCAGGGCCGAAGGAGGTGCGCGTAGCGTTCCAGTTCGATCGGGTCGGTCACGGCGGTGGCGTAGCCGGTGGCCACGACGCTCCAGCCGACATGGGTGTCGGGATCGATGGTGTCGGCCTCATAGGCGACGACCACGCCCGAGTCCGCCTGCGCTTCGATCAGGGCCGTCAGCATCGATCGGTCGTCGGGGCGAATGATGATGTCGCCGTCGTCGAGCAGGTGATTGACGGGGCGTACGGCAGGCAGAGCCTGCCGGGTGAAGACGACGCGGCCCAGTCCCACTCTGCCGAGCAGTTCCAGTGCAGCTTCGGCGGTCAGCTCTTCCACCCGCCTCCCCGACACTACAGCCACCGGCGGAGTCACGGCGCTGCTGAGCGGTTGGCTCTCCATCGTCGACACCTCTCGGTCGGGCAGGCGGGCCGTCGGCACTCGGGCCGCACGCGGTGGGCATGTCACATCCGGCCGGGGGCATGGCTGCGGAGCACCGCGAGCCGCCGCTCGTACTCCTCGTCGTCGATCTCGCCCCGGGCAAGACGTTCAGCGAGGAGTCCCTCGACTTCCCTACTGTTGTTTCCGGTGTGCGGGCCGGATGCTGACCGGCCGCCCCTGCCGTCGCCCTTGAGGGCACGGACCACGAGGACGGCCGCTGTGATGATCAGCGCCCAGACGACCAGCGTGGTGAGGGGCATGGCAAGCCATCCCCAGGCGCCCATGCCATAACCGTTCCAGTACATCTCGCACCTGCCGGGTCGACGGGACCGGCGGCCATGCTCAGGCCGTCCGCTCCCAGCGTCTCGCGGGGCGCATACCCGGGCATGGGCCGTTCGGGCCCGGGTGGGGACCAGAGGGCCCAAGCCAGGAACGAGACGCCTCGCCAAGACTGAAGACGGGCTCGAACCAGGAGGCAGTCCATGAGCACCACGTCCCCCACCCGTATCGCCGCGGCACTGCCCGCCGACTGCCGTACCCGCCTCATGGAGATGGCCCGAGAGGTGAATTTCACCGAAGGGACCCGTCTCTTCCGCGAGGGCGGCCACGCCGACCGGTTCTGGATCGTCCGGTCCGGCACCGTGACCCTCGACCTCCACGTGCCGGGTCGGCGCGCGGCCGTCATCGAAAGCCTTGGCATCGGACAGTTGGTCGGCTGCTCGTGGCTGTTCAAGCCGTATACGTGGCGTCTGGGCGCCGAGGCCATGACTCCCGTACGGGCGTACGAATTCGACGCGGCGCGCATACGTGAGCTGATGGAGTCCGATCCGCGTTTCGGTTCGGCCCTCGGTCACTGGGTCGGGGAGGTGCTCGCCCACCGGCTGCAAGCAGCCCGTGTCCGCCTGCTCGATCTGTACGCCCCCTACGGCAGCGGCAGCAGCCTCCTGTAAAGCCTGCCCAGCCGGTCAGGCGGGCGTCGGTCACACGGGTGCCGTGCACCGCCTCGCCCATCGAGGCCGCCTCCGGCAGGCCGACGCCGTCATCAACCACCGTGCCGGTCAGCACGCCGTCCGCCACGACGCCGGCAGTTCGCCGAGGATGCCGTGACCCATGCCGTGACCCGAGGATGCCGTGACCGGAGGGCACGTCGCCGATCTGCGGGCGGAACTCGGCGCTGACGTTGTCCAAGGTGGTCCCGGCAGGGCGGAGGTACCTCGTTCAGTGCGACCGGGTGTGGTACAGGTGCCGGACGTGGGCGTCGGGACCCGGGAAGAACACGGTCGTGCGGCCGGTGTCGGACCAGCGCACGTCGTACGGAGGGGTGCCGTCCTCGTGGTGCAGGGCAATGACTTCCCCGTCCCGGCCGGGCTTCCCGACGGTGGGACCGCCTACGACGATCTGGTCGCCGACCTCGGCGTGGATCCCGGGCCCGTGGTGTGGTGCGTACATGTTCATGATCAGGCCTTTCTGCGGAAGGCGCCCCTCAGGAGCCGGGCGGCGAGAAATGCTGCGAGGGCCGCGCCCGCAGCGAGTCCGGCACCGGTCCGGCCCACGGGCTCGGTTTCCAGTAGTGACTGCAGGGCCGGGATGTGCAGGGCGGCCAGCCCCAGTACGGCGGAGCCGGCCACGGAGGCGGGGAGGAAGATGTTCTTCGTGGTCAGCAGCCGGGCCCGCAGGCCGAGGGCCACACCCAGTTGAGCCGCCAGCAGGGAGAGGAAGAGCACGCTCTGCCAGGGGAGACCCGTGGTGCGGGCGGCGACGCCGGCGATCAGGCTGACCGCCGTCACGGCGGAGGCCAGGACGAGGAGGCGCTGCCACACGCCTGCGGCGAGGATGTGTTGGCCGGGCGGGCGGGGAGGGCGTCGCATGGCCTGCGGGGCGACGGGTTCGGCGCCCATGGCCACGCCCGTCAGGCCGTGGGTGAGGAGGTTGATCCACAGGATCTGTCCCGCCCGCAGGGGCAGCGGCAGACCGAGCAGCGGCCCGGTCAGCATCACGAGGATCTCTGCTGCCCCGCCGGCCATGGCGTAGACGAGGAAGCGGCGGATGTTGTCGTAGACCCGTCGGCCTTCCTCCACCGCCTTCACGACGGTGCCGAGCTCGTCGTCGGTGAGGACGAGGTCGGCGGCCTGGCGGGCCACCTCCGTGCCTCGGGCGCCCATGGCCACGCCGATGTCGGCCTGGCGCAGGGCGGGGCCGTCGTTGACGCCGTCCCCGGTCATGGCGGTGACGGCGCCGTGGGCCCGCCAGGCGTGGACGATGTCGAGTTTCTGCTGCGGGTCGGTGCGGGCGAAGACCCGTACGGCGGTCAGGTCGGTGTCGGGCGCGGCGACCAGCTCGGGTCCGGTGAGGACCTCGCCGGGCGTGTCGTCCTGGACGAGCCCGGTGCGGACGGCAATGGCACGGGCCGTCGCCGGGTGGTCGCCGGTGATCATAACGGGGATGATGCCCGCCCGTCGGCAGGCGGCAAGGGTCGTGGCGGCAGCGGCTTTCGGCGGGTCGCTGATGGCGATCAGGCCGAGCAGCCGCAGCTGCTGCTCGGCCTCGGCGGCCGGCAGCGGCTGCCAGATCCGCTCGGCGCCCGCTACGGCCAGGACGCGGAACCCCTGGCCGGCGAGGGCGGCGGCCCGCTCACGGGCCTGGTGTACGAGCTCGGGCGCCTCTGCGAGCACCGTGGGGGTCAGGACGGCTTCCGGCGCCCCTTTGAGGCAGACCAGCACGTTCCCGTCGGGGAGGTGGTGCAGGGTGGTCATCCGTTTGCGCAGGCTGTCGAAGGGAGCTTCGGCGATCCGGGGGCAGAGCCGGTGCAGTTCGGCCGGGTCGGGGCAGGCCGCTTTGGCAGCGGCTGCCAGCAGTGCGGCTTCCATGGGGTCGCCCACTGCCGCCCAGGCGTCCGATCCGGTCGAGGGCGGCTTGAGGCTCGCGTCGTTGCACAGGGCCGCGGTGGTGAGCAGCTCCCGCACGGGCCGGGCCTCTTCGGGTGTCAGAGGGCGTCCGGCGCGGGTCAGGTCGCCGTGGGGCTCGTACCCGGTGCCGGACACGTCGGCGGTGCCGAGGGGTGTCCACAGGTGCTGGACGACCATGCGGCCTTCGGTGAGGGTGCCGGTCTTGTCCGTGGCCAGGACGCTCACCGACCCGAGGGTCTCCACTGCGGGCAGGCGGCGGACGAGGGCGCCCTTGGCCGCCATCCGGCGGGCCCCGAGGGCGAGCGCGAGGGTGACGACTGCCGGGAGGGATTCGGGCACTGCGGCGACGGCCAGGCTGATGGCGGTGACGGCCATCGTGCTCGGCGCGAGGCCGCGCACGAGTCCCAGGGCGAAGAACAGCGCGCACAGGGCGATGGTGACGGCCGCCAGGATGCGCCCGAGCGAGGCGAGCCGGCGCTGGAGCGGCGTCGGCTCGTGCCCCGTGCCGAGGAGGGCGGCGATCCGGCCGAGGGTGCTGGCGGTACCGGTGGCCATGGCGGTGGCGGTGCCCCGGCCGCGTACGACGACGGTGCCGGAGCTCACCGTGTCGTGAGGGGTCTTGTCGACGGGTTCGGACTCGCCGGTGAGCATGGACTCGTCCAGCAGGAGGGCGGAGGCCTGGGTGAGCTCGGCGTCCGCGGCGACGATGTCGCCCTCGCCGAGGAGCAGGGCGTCACCCGGAACCACGAGCGCCGCCGGTACTTCGTGGGGTGCACCGTCACGCAGCACGCGGGCGTGCGGGGCCGAGAGGGCGGAGAGCGCCGCGACGGCGCGGTCCGCTCGTACTTCCTGGGCCACGCCCACGGCGGTGTTGAAGACGATCACCAGCCCGATCACGACGGCGTCCGGGTGGTCCCCGATGGCGATGGTCAGGAGTGCGGCGCCGAGCAGGACCATGATCAGCGGGTCGCGCAACTGCGCCAGTACCCTCCGGTACACGGGCGTGGACGGGGGTGGTGTCACCTCGTTGCGACCGTACCTGGCCAGTCGGCGTTCGGCTTCGGCCCGCGTCAGCCCGGGCTGGGCCGGGGCGCAGCCGGGTAGTTCGTCGACGGTGCGGCTGGTCATGGCGGTTTCACACGTTCGGGACGGTGATCACCGGGCAGTGTGCCCGGTGCAGCAGGCCGTGCACGACGGATCCGAGCCGCATGCCCGTATAGCCGCCTCGGCCGCGCCGACCCACCACGACGGCCAGAGCGTGCTCGGCCGCCCGGGCCAGCTCCTCGACCGGGTGGCCGACCAGCACCTCGTGGGTGAGGCGCACGTCCGGGTACTTCTGCGACAGTCCTGCGGTGGTCTCGGCCAGTAGGGCTCGCTGGGCCTGGAGCGCGACTTCCTCGTCGTGCAGCAGGAAGACCGGTGGCTGCCACACGGAGACCGCCCGTACGGCCGCATCGCGCAGGTCGGCCTCGTCGAAGGCGAAGCCGAGCGCTGCGGCGGAGGAGGCGCTGCCGTCGATACCGACGACGATGTGCGGCGGCTGCTGGGTGATGTGTTCGGCGTCCCCCACGACGACGACCGGGCAGGTGGCCTGGGCGGTGACCGGGACGACGAGGGATCCGGCGGTGAACAGCTCTGCGGCCCGGTCGAGGTGCCGGGAGCCGAGCACGACCATGCGTGCGTGGAGTGCAGTCCCGGCGATGACGGGGGCCGGGTAGCCACTGCGCAGGTCGATGTCGACGGCCACCTCCGGATGCCGTTCCCGGACCCAGTCGCGGGCCCGTTCGAGTCGTTCGGTCCCTTCCCGTCGCAGGGCGGCCTGCCGGGGGGTGTCGTCGACGTGCTGGCTGTCGTGCCGGGGTGGCACCGCGAGTACCAGCCTCAGCGCGAACCGGCGTCGGTACGCCTCGTCGGCGGCCCAGGCCACGGGCAGGTGCCACGCCCTCACCGGGTCGATCCCGACGACGATGTCACGAGCCCCCTGGGGGCCGGTCATGTCCGGCTCCCGACGTCGTTTCCCGCGCGGGGGATGAGGAGCACGGGGCAGTATGCGTGGTGCAGGACGCTGTGCGTGGCCCTGCCCAGGTTGCGACCGAGCCCGAACGTCGTGGGTGCCCGGCGGCCGCCCATGACCAGCAGGTCGGCACGGCGGGACGCCTCGACCAGGACCCCGGCCACGGAGACGCTCTTCTCCGCGTCGGCCTGCACGACCAGGTCGGGGAACCCGTCGCGGACGGAGTCGACGACTGAGTTCAGGGCTTCGACGTGCTGCCCTGCGATCTCGTCGACGTCGTCGAGCATGCTGACGACGCTACCCGCGGACTGGATCATGTTCCACACGTGGAGCAGCCGCAGGGACGCCTTGCGCAGTTCGGCCTCCTGTGCCGCGTACAGGGCGCAGACGAGGTCGTCCTCGTCGCGGACGGCCGCGAGGACGGTACCGCGCTCCTCCGCCTCGTCGACGCCGCGGACCACGATGACCGGCGTTCTCGCACCCGCTGCCGTCCTGAGGCCGACGGAGCCGAGCATGAGGGAGTTGAAACCGCCCAGGCCCCGGTTGCCCACGACGATCGTGCCGTGCAGGCCGCCGGCCCGGTGCAGGGTGGTGACGGCGTCCGTGCGGCTGAACTCGGTGGTCACGTGCAGATCGGGGTACTCGGCGGTCACGGCCTTCGCCGTGTCGTCCAGGAGTTCCCGGCCGGCGGCACGAACCCTCTCGATGGTCTCCGACGACAGGTACAGGGCCCGACCGTCGGTGTCGGCGCCGTGGACGACGTGCAGGGGGCGGCCGCGGCGTACGGCCTCCCCGGCGGCCCACAGGGCAGCGCCGCGCGCCGGCCCGGAGCCGTCGACGCCGACGATGACCGAGCTGGTGTCCGGGGTACGCAGGGTGCTTTCCACGACTACTCCCGACCGAGGATCCGATGGGGTACACCACCCACGCTGACACCCGGTTCGGCACGTGGGGAGGGCCGCCCGGGACCGCCCCCGGGCCAAAGGTCCCCATCGCGTGGACTCGGCCGGTGCCCGCGGGCCAGGAGGCCCGTCCGGTCCCGGAACGGGACCGTTCGGCCCTCGATCACCGGAGGGGCACCGGTGGATGGTGGGAGGCGAACCCGCAGGCCGCCGGCCTCGCCCGACCCGTACGGCAGGGAGGCCTCATGAAACACCTCAAGGTGACCGACCTGATGACGGACGCGGTCGTCTCCGTGGCCCCGGGCACTCCTTTCAAGGAGATCGCGAAACTCCTCGCCGAGTACAACGTCTCCGGAGTCCCCGTCCTGGACGAGGAGGACCGGGTGGTGGGCGTCGTCTCGCAGACCGACCTGCTGGCCAGGACGGCCTCGGTCGCCCACTTCGAGGCGCAGGACGGTGGGACGGCGCGGACTCCCGCAGCGGGCGACGTCATGTCCGCGCCCGCGGTCACCGTCCGGGCCGAGGAGACGGCGGCTGAAGCCGCCAGGCTGATGACACGCCGCGGCATCGAGCGTCTGCCCGTCGTGGACGTGGAGGACCGGCTCGTCGGCATCATCACCCGCCGGGATCTGCTCCGTACGTTTCTGCGCCCGGATTCCGAGATACGGCGACGGGTCACCGACGAGGTCTTCACGGACGTCCCGGGTGTGACGGGCGGTGACGTCGAGGTGCACGTGGTGGACGGAATCGTCACCCTGGAGGGCCAGGTCGAGCGCCGGAGTCAGCTGCTCGCGCTCCGGAGCCTCATCGAGCGACTCGACGGCGTGGTCGCAGTGGCATCACACGTCACCGTCCGCACCGACGACACGGCGCCCACCCACACCAGCCGCTCACACCAGACGATGCACTGGTGACGACAGACCCTACGATGGAAGGTGCAGCCATGGAACAGCATGTGACCGTCGGGGTCTCCGGCTCCCCCGAGAGCCGCGCAGCGGCGCGCTGGGCCGCACAGGAAGCCGTCCTGCGGCAGGTCCCGCTGCGACTCGTCCACGCCGTCGACTGGCCCCTGGACCCGGTGCTCCCGGGTGTCGGCCGCCAGGACGTGGACCGTTGGGCGGACCAGGCGCTGACCGAGGCGGCACAGGAGCTGCAACAGCGCCATCCGCGCCTGGAGATCACGACCCGGTGCCCTACGGCCCGCCCGGCTGCCGCCCTCGCCGCCGAGGCCTCTGACGCCGCACTGCTGGTCCTGGGCTCGCACGGCCTGGGCGGGCTGGCCGGTTTCCTCGTCGGCTCGGTGGCGATGTCCGCCGTGGTCGCGACCGATACGCCCGTCGTCCTCGTCCGTGCGGCCGACGACACCGACGGTCCGGGCACCGGCTCGTCCGCGGAGATCGTCGTGGGCGTCGACATCCACGAGGCGTGCGACCGGGTGCTCGCCTTCGCCTTCGAAGAGGCGGACCGACGTGGATGCCCGCTGCGGGCCGTACACGGCTGGAAGATGCCGCCCGCCTGCGACCCCGACGACGAGCGGGACATCTGCAGCAGCGTCACGCGCATGGTCGATGAGATGCTGCTGCCCTGGCGGCACAAGTTCCCCGATGTGGACGCCACCCACAGCGTGTTCACGGGACCCGCGGGAGAAGGACTCGTCCGAACCTCACACGGGGCGGGACTGGTCGTGGTGGGGCGCCACCTGCGCCGCTCACCCCTCGGCGCGCACCTGGGCCCCGTCGCCCACGCGGTCCTGCACCACGCTGCCGCCCCGGTCGCCGTCATCGCCCACGACTGAGCCCTTGCCGGAGGAGGGACCATGAAGCACCTGCGCACCGTCGACGACGTCATGACACACGCCGTGATCTCCGTCGACCGCGGAACTGCGTTCAAGGACATCGTGGAAGCGCTGCGCATGTGGAACGTCAGCGCACTGCCCGTCCTCGCCGAGGACGGGCAGGTGGTGGGAGTCGTCTCCGAAGCAGACCTGCTGCTCACGGCACCAGACGCAGACGCGCACCGAGCGACCGACGCGGAGCGGCTGATGACCCGCCCGGCCGTGACCGTGACGAAGGGCGCGACGATCGAGGCCGCGGCACGCCTGATGGCGCGCTGCCACCTCAAGCGTCTGCCCGTGGTCGACGGCGACGGCCGCCTGGTCGGCGTCGTCAGCCGCAGCGACCTGCTGAAGGTGTACCTGCGCCCCGACGCGGACATAGGCGCCGAGATCCGCGAGCTGATCATGTACCAACTGATCCCGCGCGGCGACGCCGAGGTGCACGTCCACGTCGCGAACGGCATCGCCTACCTGCACGGATCCCTGCAGGATCCCACGCTGGAAGACGTCGTCGTCCGCGCGACCGGTACCGTCCCGGGCGTCGTGGACGTCAGGGCCGACTTCACGGTCCCCACACCCGTGTGAGCGGGAGGCAGCCATGGGGCACCGCAGCGTCGCGGACCTGATGACCCCCACGGCCGTCACGGTGCGCCCCGCCACGGCGTTCAAGGAGATCGCCCGGCTCTTGCAGGAGTTCGACATCACCGCCGTGCCCGTCGTCGACGAGAGCGGGCGCGCGCTCGGTGTGGTGTCCGAAGCCGACCTGCTCCACCGGAGGACCGCGGCTGCCAAGCCGACGGCCGGGGACCTCATGACGAGCCCTGCTGTCACGGCCCGGCCGGACTGGAGCGTGGTCCGCGCGGCACGGGTAATGCAGCGGCACGGCGTCAAACGTCTACCGGTCGTCGATGCGGACGGGCGAGTGATCGGTGTGCTCAGCCGCAGCGACCTGATCCGGCTGTTCCTCCGCCGCGACCGTGCCATCCAGGAGGAGATCGTGGAGGACGTCCTCACCCATACGCTCAGCATCGCCCCTTCCTCGCTCACGGTTGATGTGGACGACGGGCTGGTGACCCTCAGCGGCACGGTGCCCCGGGCCGAACTGCTGCCGGTGGTCGTCCGCCTCTGTCAGAGCGTCGACGGAGTCGTGGACGTCGACAACAGACTGACCTGCGCCCCGGCTACCACCAACCATGCCTGAGAGTGCCGATCGGTACCCCGTGGGACCGATCGGTCCCACCGGGCACACCGCACGCAGCAGAGCCCGGAAGCAGCCGGGGATCCACCATCAGGAGGCACACCATGTCGAACCTCATCACGGTGGGCCTGGACGGGTCCGGCGCGGACCCGGCCACAGCCGACTGGGCGGCCGCGGAGGCCGAACTGCGCGGCGCCGACCTCGATCTCCTCCATGTCGAAGACTGGCCGCAGAACGCGCCCTTCGCCCTACCGCTCCCCGAATCCCGCCGACGCTGGACCGAGGACCTCCTGGCCCGCACCCGGGAGCGACTGACGCACGACCACCCCGCACTGGCCATCGCCACCCGCCGGATCGACGGACTCGCGACGGCCGATGCCCTCGCATCCGCCGCAGCGGACGCGGACCTCCTGGTGCTCGGCTCACGCCGGCTCGGCCCGATCGCCGGCTTCTTCGTCGGGTCCACCGCCTCTGACACCATCCCCAGGACCGACACACCCGTGGTCCTCGTGCGTGCGATCAAGAGCCCTGGCGGTTCGGCCGGACCGGTGGCCGGCGACGGGCCGGTCGTCGTCGGAGTGGACCTGCGCAGCAACTGCGACCGGCTGTTCGCCTTCGCCTGCGAGGAGGCCCGACGGCGGTCGTGCCCGCTCGTCGTCATCCACGGCTGGTCACCGCCGCCCATGTTCTCCTACGCTCCCGGCCTCGACCCCGGGGTCACGGACGAGATAGCCGACCGGCTCGAGGCCGCCCTGCGGGATCTGCTGAGTCCGTGGGAACGGAAGTACCCCGGGCTCGCCGTCACCCCTCGCGCCGTCATCGGCCAACCCGCAGTCCAGATCCTGGAAGCGGCATCCGGTGCGGCACTCGTCGTCGTCGGCCGACGCATCCGCCGTTCGGCACTCGGCACCCACATCGGCCCCCTCACTCACGCGGTGATGCACCACGCCTCCTCCCCAGTCGCCGTCGTCGCACACGACTGAGGGCACGGCCACCCACAGACGGTCATCTGTCCCGACTGCGGACGCCCGGTCCTCCGTCGGCCCCCGCTGTGTCGATGTCCTGCGGTGTCGTCAGGGGCGCCGGCGGTGGCGGCGGGCCCAGCGGCGGATTTCGTCGGTTCCCCAGACCAGCGGCGGGAAGGCCGCGATGAGGAGGACGACGTCAGGTGGCAGGGCCGCGGTGCCGAACAGGTGCTGCAGGGGAGGTGCGTAGACGAGTGCTGCGGTGAAGGCGATCTCGAAGGCGATGCCGGCGAGCAGCAGGGGGTTGCTGAAGAGGCCGATGTCGCGCAGGGCCGCGTGGTCGGTGCGCGCGGCGATGGCCGAACCCACCTGGCAGGTGACGATGCCGGCGAAGGTGGCGGTGGTCGCGGTCAGGTAGGCGTGGTGCAGCGGGGCTCCCGGCCCGGTCGGGTCGCCGGGGTGCCATCCTGCGCGCCAGAGGGCGTAGAAGAACGCTGTCATGACCAGGGCGGCGGAGACGGTGCCGAGCCAGCCCCAGCTGCGGATCAGCATGTCCTTGTTGATCACCCCTTGGGAGCTGGGGCGGGGCGGCCGGCTCATGACGCCCGGTTCGGCCCGCTCGCGGCCGAGGGCGAGGGCGGGCAGCGTCTCGGTACCGAGGTCGATTGCGAGGATCTGGAGCACGGTCAGGGGCAGCGGAACGGCGCCGCCGCAAAGGGCGAACACGAGGAAGGGGACGACCTCGGGGGTGAGGTGGGCGAAGATGTAGACGATGAACTTGCGGACGTTGTCGTAGACCCGTCGGCCGGATTCGATCGCGGTGACGATGGTGGCGAAGTTGTCGTCGGTCAGCACCATGGTTGCTGCCTCGCGGGCCACGTCCGTGCCCGATCGACCCATGGCCACGCCTATGTGGGCACGGTGCAGGGCCGGAGCGTCGTTCACGCCGTCGCCGGTCATGGCGACGATCTGCCCGTGGACCCGCAGGGCGTCGGCCACCTTCAACTTCGTCTCGGGTGAGGATCGTGCGAAGACGACCTCGGTGTCGTGCTGCCGCAGGAGGTGGTCGAGTTGATGGTCGTCGACCGCCTCGGACTGGGCGACCACATGCAGCTGCGGCACGCCGATGCCGACGGCGCGCGCGATCGCAGCGGCCGTGGTGCCGCTGTCGCCGGTGACGATGTGCACGGTGAGGCCCGCCTCGTGGCAGCGCCGTACCGCGGCCGCGACTTCCGGACACGGCGGATCGTAGAGGGCGACCAACCCGAGCAGGTGCAGTTCCCGTTCTGCCTCCTGACGCCGCAGCGGGCTGTCGGCGCCGGCCGGCAGGTCTCGCACGGCGACGGCCAGCACCCTCATGCCGTCCGCGGCCAGGACCTCGGCAGCGTCCTGTGCCTGCCGGGTCGGCTCCCCGCCGGCCAGCAGCGGCAGGACGGATTCAGGGGCGCCCTTGGCGATGACGCGCAGGCCGCGGTGGTCCGAGGCGTGAACCACCGACATCCGGCGCAGGCGGGGGTCGAAGCGGAAGCAGGACCGCCGGCGGGCGTCCCGGTCGGCCGGGTCCACGGGCACGGCCTGCTGCGCAGCTCCGTCGACCAAGGCGATCTCGGTCGGGTCGCCGTGCAGCCGACCGTCGGTCTCGCGGGTGACGGTGGTGCACAACGCGGCCGCGCGGACGAGCTCGCCGTTCCAGGGCCCGCTCTCCGTGAGGTGTTCCGGCGTCCACAGGGCGTGCACTCTCATCTCGTTCTGCGTGAGGGTGCCGGTCTTGTCGGTGCAGATGACATTGGTGGAACCCAGGGTCTCCACGGCGCTCAGGCGCTTGATCACCGCCCCCTGCCGGGCCAGGACCCGGACGCCGACGGCGAGGGCGAGCGTGATGGTGGGCAGCAGCCCTTCGGGCACGTTGGCCACGAGCAGGCCGATCGCGAACATCAGCGAGTCGGCCAGGGGCAGGCCGACCGCCACACCGGTCACGAGGAAAACCGCTGCCATGGCGACGGCGACCGCCGTGATGAGCCAGGCGACCTTCTTGACCTGTCTCTCCAGCGGGCTCGGCTCGCGGCGGGTGCGCTGGCTGAGGGCGGCGATGCGACCGAGCTCGGTGTGGTCGCCCGTGGCGAAGACGATCGCCCGGGCCTGGCCCTCGATGGCGGTCGTGCCGCTGAAGACGAGGTTGGGCTCCTGGAGCAACGAAACGCCCTGCTGTCCGGGCCCGGCGAGGCGTTCGACGGGCGTGGACTCGCCGGTCAGCATGGAGAGGTCGGCTTCGATGCCCCCCTCGGTGAGACGGGCGTCGGCGGGAACCCGGCCGCCCTCGTCCAGCAAGACGAGGTCGCCGGGGACCAGGTCGCGGGCCGGGACGTGCTGGGGCCGCCCGTCGCGGACCACTTCCGCCTGTGCGGGCAGGTAGCGTGCCAGCGTCTCAACGGCCTTCTCGGCCTGACGTTCCTGGACCAGGGCGAAGCCGGCGTTGACGAGGACGACCGCGATGATCGCCCAGGCGAGAACGTCGATGGCGGCGGCGAACGCGAGGGCGGCAGCCGCCCACAGGAGCAGGGCCAGCGGATGGACGAGTTGGCGCAGGAGTTCCCGCAGGACGCTCGTGCGTGCGGTACGGCGCACCTCGTTGGGGCCGTACACGGCCAGGCGGCGGTCCGCCTCCCGGCTCGACAGGCCCAGCGGACCGGTGTGCAGTTCGCGACGCAGCTGAGGGAGGGGCTCCAGGGGATCGGGGATGGTGTCGGGTGGCAGGTCCCGGCCGGCTGCGGTTTCAGTCATCGTCGGCCCCCTGGCCGGGGCGGAGCCGACCGGACCAGAGGGGTTCGACGTCTTCCCACTCGGTTTCCCAGGCCCGCGCGCTGCGCGCGTCGACGGCCCGGAGGCTTACGCGGACCAGGGCGCCGGCCGCGAGCACGATGCCGAAGAGCACACCCGTGCCCATGCCGACGGCGTTCATCGCCACGTCGTGGGGACGGGGAGGGGCCGGGGCCGCGTCGCCCTCGTCGTCCACCCACACGCGGACGGTGTCGCCCTTGCGTGTGTCGGCCTGAACGGGGACGGCCTGGGTGTGCGCGCGAACGGAAGGGTAAACCCAGGTGGCCGGGGCCACGGTGACGGGCGATCGGCCCGGCCGGGTTTCTGCCAGGTGCGTCGTGTCACCGGTCGTGGTCGCCGTTGTGGAGTGGCGGTGGCGGGCGGTCTCCGCGGCGGCGCGGCCGCCGTCGGACCAGACGGCCCGGCCCACGGCCACACCGCAGATCACGGCCAGCAGGCAGGCCAGCGCGAAAGCGACGTGCAGGCTGGTGCGGGTACGGTCCGCGTCGGTCCTGAGCGGGCTGGTCGCCTTCCCTGTCGTCCGGTGGTGCATGGCGCGCCTCCGCGTGGTCTGCTGCGGGCCGGGCCGCGCGGTCAGGCGGCGGCGAGCTCGGCGCTGATGTGGTGGGCCCAACCCCGAATGCGTTCGGGGTTTCGGTAGTCGCCCCCCTTGCCCTGGTGGAGCAGTGAGCGGGCGAGGAATCCGGGGGTGCGGGCCGTGACGCTGCCGCCGAAGGTCTTGTGCTCCCGTGCGCCGATCAGTTGCATCTGCCGGGCGACGGCGGGTACCGGGGGGATGTCTCGCTCCTCGGCGGAGCGGTCGAGCGGGCCGCTGCTGAACAGCCAGACCGGGCGGTGGCGCAGGGAGTCGGCGTTGCGTTCCGCACAGCGCGTGGCCTTGCCGCTCCAGCGCCCGGCGTAGAGGGCGCCACCGAGGACGACCGCGTCGTAGTCGCGGACGTCCTGGACGTCGCTGGCGGGTACTACGACGGTGTCGAGGCCGTCCTCACGGAGGGTCTTGCCGATCTGCTCGGCGATGCCTGCGGTGGCACCGTGCCTGGTGCCGTAGGCGACCAGGACCTTCTTCGTGGTCATGGCGGGCCTCCTTGTCTCCTCCGGACGGCTGATGCCACTGTCACGCGGTCGGCGGCGGCTCCACATGGGTCGGACGGTTCCCGCCCGGGACCATTCGGCCCTCCCCGGGCCTGCGCTCCTCGGCCGCCGCCCCGTGCCGCTTGACGGCGACGAAGCTGTCCGGGGCCACGGAGACGGTGTCGATCCCGACCTCCACGAGGAAGGCGGCTGAGGCAGGGGCGTCGCTGGGACACCGACCGCACAGGCTCACCGGACGCCCGACTGCCTGCGCGCGGGGGACGAGGCCCCGGATGAGACCGGAGGCCTTCGCCGGCCCTCTCGAGTGGCGTCCGGGTTCCACGCTCGGTTTCAGGGCCCGCACCACGTCGTATCAGGGCCGGACGATGGCGACCGGGCACGGCGCGTGGCGCGCCACTTGCTGGCTCACCGAACCGAGCAGGGCCCGGCGGAAGCCGCCACGGCCGCGGCTGCCCACGACCAGCAGGTCGGCACCATCGGCCGCGTCCACCAGCACCTCGACCGTGTGGCCGTGTACCAGGCGTTCGTGCACGCGGGAGGCGCCGCCCTCGCCGAGGACCGTGCGGACCTCCTCGACCAGACGCCGCTCGGCCTCCTCCATGTCGAACGTGTCGTCCACGACCGGAGTCGGCCACGATGCCTCACCGGGAAGCTCCCATGCCATGATCGCATCCACTGTTCCAGCTACGAGGCCGGCATACCGGACGGCCCAGCCCAGTGCGGCTCGGGACGAGGGGGATCCGTCGACGCCCACGACGATCCGTGGAGCCTGTTGCCGCCTGTCCATACCACTTCGCCTTCCTGCGTTCCGCACGTCCACGACGTGCGCTTCGCGGTTGAATGGCCACACGCAATACCGGCGACTTCCCCTCTCAGCGTTTCGGCAGGTGAAACCACCGTTCCTGGCCTGCGGCAACGCTCTCGTGCCGGTCGCCGGGCAGCACCAGGGGGACCGGGCCGAGGAGCGATGGCGGGACACGGATCCCCAGTCGGCCCGGCCGGAACCGGATGCGGATGTCCCGGTGCCCGAGGTACGAGAGCGAGAACGCGGAGCCGGATATCTCGGGGAGTGACACGGGGGCGACGTGCAGCCCGTCAACGCCTGGGGCGAGTCCGACGATGCCGCGCTCGACGAGGTCGAGGGTGCCGGCCATGGCGCCCAGGTGGATGCCCTCGCCGGTGGTGCCGCCCTGGACGTCGGTGATGTCGCCGAGCAGGGCTTCCCGGTAGAACCGCCAGGCATCCGGGCCCTGCTGTCGGGCGAGCACCCAGGCGTGGACGACGCTGCTGAGGGTCGAGCCGTGGCAGGTCCGCCGCAGGTAGTACGCCACCGTCCGCGCCCACAGCGCGTCGTCGAACGGGTAGCCGAGCCGGCTGAACAGCCCGGAGAGCTCCGCGGGGCGGAAGAGGTAGCCGAGCATGAGGGTGTCGGCCTGTTTGGAGGCCTGGTAGCGGTTGGGGGTGTCGCCCTCGGCCTCCAGGATGCGGTCCAGTCGCCGGATGTCGTGGTAACGGGCTCTGTACGCGGCCCAGTCGAGCTCGGCGAGGTCGCCGTAGCCGTGGAACTGGCTGATCACGTCGCGGTGGAAGGGCACGTACATGCGGTGCGAGAGCTCCTCCCAGGCTTCGGGGCCGTCCGCGTCGAGGTCGAGCCGTGCGCGGAGTTCGGCGCGCCGGGCCGCCGGGAGCCCGGCGTACAGGTCGAGGGCGCGGGCGAGCACCCAGGCCGCGGTGACGTTGGTGTACGCGTTGTCGTCGATGCCGGGGGCGGCGGCGTCCGGGTAGGCGTCGTGGTACTCGTCCGGGCCGACGACCCCGCGGATGCGGTAGCGGCCGAGGGCGGCGTCCCAGGTCGCGGCGCCGGCCCAGAAGTGGGCGACGTCCAGGAGGAGTTCGGCTCCGGGTCCGTGCATGAACCCGGTGTCGCCGGTGGCGAGCCCGTACTGCCACACGTTCCAGGCGACGGCCGAACCGACGTGGCGCTGGAGGTGGGAGTGGTCGGGCAGCCAGCGGCCGGAGCGGGGGTTGAGGTGCAGCCGTTGGGTCTCCTCGGCGCCGGAACTGCCGCTCTGCCAGGGGAACATCGCCCCTCGGGCGCCGGCCCGGCGGGCCGCTTCCCGGGCCGCGGGCAGCCGCCGGTGCCGGTACATCAGCAGCGCGCGTGCGGTCTCGGGGAAGTGCAGCGCGAGGTGGGGCAGGACGAACAGCTCGTCCCAGAAGACGTGGCCGCGGTACGCCTCCCCGTGCAGTCCCCGGGCGGGAACGCCGGCGTCGAGCTCGGCGGTGTGCGGGGAGAGGGTCTGCAGCACGTGGAAGGCGTGCAGGCGCAAGATCCGGCCGGTCTCATCGGCCGCCCTCAGCTCTCCTTCGCTCCACAGCCGATGCCAGGACGCCCGGTGGGACGCCAGCAACGACGCGAAGTCCGGGGCGCGGCCGGCATACTCGATGCTGCGCGGCCCGGGATCGGTGAGGGGACGGTCGAGCGAGGTGAACAGGGCGGCGGTCTTCACGATCGCGACCGGCTGCCCCCGTCTGATCGGCAGGTCGAACCTCTGAGTGGCGGTGGTGGCGGTGCACGCCCCGTCCACGGCAACAGGCGGGCGTGCCGAGATCCGGACCGCGAGCCCGATCCGTACGCGCGAGACGGCCGTGGCGCAGGACAGCCAGGCGGTGCCCTCCGCCTCCACCCCGGCCCCGTGCGGGATCAGGTGGCGTCCGGCCAGGGCTCGGTAGCGGTCCACGCCGGCGTTGGCGACGTCGCCGTCGAGCACCGCGGCGACCTCGATCCGGCCGCTCCAGCCGTACGCGCGGAAGACGGTGCGCTGTGCGGCGAGGTGCGGGTCGCCCATGTGGACGAGCCGGGTGTGGGTGACGGCGAGGCGGCGACCTGCGGCGTCGTGGAAGAGGGTGTGGCGGGTGAGCGTGCCGGCGCGCAGGTCCAGCGAGACGCGGTGGTGGCGCAGGGTCGGGTGGTCCGGGGTGAGCCAGTCGCCGGGCGGCGCGCCGTCGGGCAGGCAGCGGTAGCGCAGGCCGGTCCAGTCCGGCAGCCGGACCATGTCCTCGTTGGAGACGGTCCGTCCGGCGACGGTGGAGGCGAGGCGGTCGTAGCAGCCGGCGAGGTAGGTGGCCGGGTAGTGGACGGCGTCGGCGCTGCTCTCGGGAGCCGACCCGCGGGTGGCGAAGCGGCCGTTGCCGAGGGTGCACAGGGACTCGGCCAGCCGCTCCGTCTTGGGGTCGTAGCCGTGGTACTCCCATCGCCAGGACGTGTTCATGGCCGACCATCGTTGCGTGTGGCAGGTAGCCCGTCCACGTCACTCGGGACGAGACGGCGGCTGCCCGACTCGTCGTCGACGGGCGTGGCGGTACCCGCGTGCCGCGGGGCGGAGACGGCCGCACGCACGGCGTCCATCAGCCGTGCACCTCGCGGCGGCCGGTGAGCCTGACGGGTATGAGCTTGATCCAGCGGTGGTCGATCTCGAAGGCGGTCTCGGTGCCGGCTGCCCTGGCCGTGACGGCTTCCTCGGCGGTACGGAAGGCGAGGCCCTGGCCCGCCACGGGGTGGTTCGCCGGAAGAACGGTCGGCCCTTCGGGAAGGGGGACCGCGATGCGGTCCACCCCGCGCGTGTCCGGCAGCCGGCGGCATCCGGCATCGTCCAGTGTGACGAGCGCGGTGTGGCGCCGGGCGGCGGACCGGCCGGGAACCCGTTCGGCGCTCGCACCGGTCAGGTCGTCGACGGTGACGCCGAAGGCATCCGCTACCCGGACGAGGGTGCCGATCGACGGCGAGGCGGCGCGCTCCTCCGGGTAGGCGACGTACTGGGCGTCCACCCCGCACTGCCGGCCCAGCTCCTCGCGGGTCAGGCCGAGGGCTTCGCGGCGGGCGGCGAGGCGGCGGCCCAGGTCGGTGCGTCCGCGCGTCCCGCCGGACGAATGCGGTGGGGTTCGCTGGATGCTCTTCACGGTGATCACTACTCCTGGGGCGGCACGCCGACCGTGTCCCCCGCGGTCCGCCGGAAGTATCAACGCCAGGCTGTCCCGCCGTCCCCGCGTCGCGCTTGGGCCGGTCGGGCCCCGCCAGGGACCGGTCGGCCCCCTCGAATGCAGTCGAATGCGTGCCGCTCGTGAGCGCTCGCACCCGGAACCTCCTCGACTGCGGGCTCTTCCAGGGTGCCGCGGACCTGCGCCGCCGCAACTGGGCCAAGCCCGCGCCCGGGCCTGGTGGACGGCGGTCGTAACCGAATCCGGCGAGGCCCTCTCCCGGTCCGCCGGGGCGGGCCGGACGGTCCCGTGGCGTGCACCGCGAGGCCCTTCCGGTGCCCGTGGCCGTCGGGGCAGAGTGCAGGCACGTGGTCGGAGGCACACCATGAAGACCATGCACACGGTCCTCGTGGCGACGGCTCCGCAAGGCTGCGGGCCCCTGCTCGCCCCTCCCGCCGGCCGGATCGACTCGGCCCGCGCCCGGATCGTAGACCCGCCATACCCCGCCGCAGCGGAACCCACTCGTTCCCGCACGCTGAGGACCAGCCATGACCTACACCCCGTACACCGTCGCCGACGTCATGACCACCAAAGTCATCGCCGTCACCCCCGACACCGGCTTCAAGGACATCGCTGCAGCAATGGAACGGTGGAAGGTGACCGCCCTCCCCGTCGTCGAAGGCGAAGGTCGCGTCGTCGGCGTGGTCTCCGAGGCCGATCTCCTGCCCAAGGAGGAGTTCCACGAGCACCGCCCCGGCCTGATCGAGCAGATGCGCCGCCTCGGCGACACCGCCAAGGCCGGCTCGACCCGCGCCGAGGACCTCATGACCACCCCGGCCGTCACGATCCGCCCCGACGCCACGCTCCCCCAGGCTGCCCGCCTCATGGCCGGCCGGCACGTCAAACGCCTCCCGGTCGTCGACGCCGACGACACCCTCAAGGGCATCGTCAGCCGCGCCGACCTCCTCAAGGTCTTCCTCCGCTCCGACGAGGAGCTGACCGCTGAGATCCGCCAGAGTGTCGTGGAGCGCTTGTTCCCGCTCTCCCACGCAGCCGTCAGGGTCACCGTGTCACACGGCATTGCCACCCTGAGCGGTCCGGTGAACGACCGGGACCTGATCCCCATGGCCGAACGCCTCACCCACGCCGTCGAGGGCGTCGTCGACGTCCACTGCCGACTGGAGGCGCCCGCCGAGCCCTGAGATTCAGTCTGTGGCGGACCCCGACCGCGCCTCCAGCTCGATGCCGATCTCCGGCAGTTGCTGGAGCGTGTTGTGAACGGTGCAGTGTGAGGCCACGGCCAAGAGGCCGGCACGGCGCTCCTCGGGCAGTTCAGGGGGCGACACGATCAGCATGCGCACATGCGCACAGCGGCGACGCGGGCAGGGCGGTCGGTCGCCATGGTGAACTCCGTACGCACGCCCAGGCCCTTCCGGGGCAGGCCGTGGCGGTGCAGGTATCGACCTGCGGAGAAGGCGACGCAGGTCGCCAGCGCCGCAGCGAACAGCTCGGTGGGTGACGGCGCGCGGTCCGTCCCACCCGCGTCCAGAGGCTGGTCGGCCAGGAACCGGTGACCGCGGACGTCGACGGCGTAGACGTCGTTCTCGACGTGGGTGACGTCGAGCCGGTGCACTCCCCCGGACTGCCGCTCGGTGGTTCTCTCGGGTGCCGCGTCCGTCATGACAGCACCTCCGTCGCAGGACGGGACGCGCCGCTCCCGTCGGTTGCCACCGCTGTGGACCATTCGACCGCTTTCCGACTATAGGCCCCTGGGAGCGAGCCGACGGGACCCTGTCGGCTCCCAGGGAGCCGTCGCCGGCTTCCGGGCTCAGTCCGGCTCCATGAAGGGGCGGCGGAAGACCGGAGCCTGGCCGGTTCCCCATGGGCGAACGGCTGCCAGTGCCTGCACGACAGCGGCTTCGAGCGAACCGCTGGTGTCGATCGCGACGGCCTCCGCCCACGGCGGTTCTTTGGCCTCCATGGCCCTGGCAACGGCCAGGTCGGCGTCGGACGCGCCCGGGGTGCGGGGGGCGAGCCGGGCTTCGGACACGTTGTCGGGAACCTGGCAGTGGAGTGCCACGAGGTCGGCTTCGGCACGTTCGGCCACGCGGAGGGCAGCTTCGCGCTGGCCCGCATCGGACCAGGTGGCGTCCAGTACGACCGACTCGCCGGAGGACAGCAGGGCCGCCGCGCTAGCAGCCTGGCCAGCGGCGGGCGGAATGCTGGTGTACGCCGTGCTGAAGGCGTACATGGCGGTACGGGGCGAGATCGGCATGCCAGGCAGTCCGGCGCCCGCGTCGGTGCAGGACCGGTTCGACCATCCGGCGCTGGCCCAGGCCGGCAACGCGGCACTGGGCGTCGTCGCGGCGCTGGTGGTATGGGCGACCGTGGCCCGCTGGGCCGCCCGGTTTCCGCGCTGGACGCTGCTGGGAGGCCTCGTGCTCGGCTTGCTGCTGCAGGCGCTGGGAGCGGCAGTCACCAGTTTGCAGGTCCCGTTGCCGTTGTCCTGGCGCTACCAGCGCTGGTCGTTGTCGCCGCCCTGCCTCCGCGAGGATTTCCTCAAGGACCTCGGACCAGGAGGTGTGCTCCGGCACCTCAAAGAGCTTGCCGACGAGCTCACTGATCAGTTCTGATTCCCGGGTGTAGCCGCTACCGCCGTCCTCCTCCCAGACGTCAATGGTGATGGCCAGGCCGCCCGTCCCGGCCGCCACCGGCCGATCCCACAAGGTCTCCGGGCGGAAGAAGTGGTGCTCCCCGGCGTCGACGTTCTCGAAGACCCCGGACTCGTGGGTGGTGGTGCTGCGGGTGTCGGTACAGCCGAAGCCGAAGTAGACCTCGTCGCTGGCCGACAGCTCCGTCGACTCCTTGTCGCAGAAGAAGTCGTTCGCCCAGAAGACGGTCCGCGGATACTCGTCCCCCCGCTGCACGGCAGGCGCCACGGGCGCGTTCTCGGGGTGGTAGACCGTCATGCCCCAGCCGGCCCGGCCCGCGGCCTTGACCGCCGGGTCACCGAGAGCAGACCGGTCCGGCTCGCTGGGCATCTGCCGCCCGGGGACGGGCGGCTCGACGATCCGGACACTGGGCATGGCCAGGCGGTCCCGCGCCATCGCGGGAACGTCGCGCGTGAAGTCCTCCCACCCGTAGCCGGTCTCCGGCGTCAGGCGGGCGGCGGAGTCGGGAAACGCGCGTGCCCGCTTCTACGGCGAGGCATCGGCGAAGATCCGCCCGTACTCAGCCAGGTGCTCATCGCCGTGGCCCGCGCGGCGGAACACATCGACGTACACCTGCTCCAGCTCCGTCAGCTCCCTGTCCTGACCAAAACGCGCGAACGCGTTCAGGCCTACGGCAACCATGGGGTTCGCCGACAACTCCTCCGGGTTTCGCCGCCCTACTGCACCCGCAGAACCTCGGCCCGGTCCCCCGACCTCCTGGCCTTCGCCTGCATACCAGGACCGACAGCGAAGCCAGTCACACGTCGCCCAGGAACCCAGGATCGGACGGCCCCATCTGCCGGGCGAAGTCCGCCGCGACCCCGAGCACCTCCCGCATCGGTACAGGCTGCCGACTCGTGGCGGCGAGATCGGCGTGAGCTTCCTCGGACCACAGGAAGGGATACACGGAAAGACCCTGCCCGAAGGCCAGGGCCGCGGCCTCTTCACGCCAGCCGGGCCAGCGCATGCCGTCGTAGAACGTCTCCAGCCTGCCCGAGAGCACCCAGGCAACCCACCCGGAGTGGCCCAGCTCCATCGCCTCCCACTCCAGAGTGTCGGGAGCGAAGTACGTCATCTGGCCAGGTGCCCCGGGACGGCCAGCGGCGGCGGGATCGCCACCGTTCAACGCGAAGACCCCTCCGACAATGTCTTGGCCGACGACAAGACCCGTCTCGGGAAGCCAGCCAGGTTCGAGGTCCGTGGGAAAGCGGTTGACCTGCGCCAGACTCGGGAGTCGCCCATCCGCGACCGAACCCGAACCCCCGCCGAACACTCGCAGCCACCCGTTGTCCACGAGCAACCCCCCGGTGTTCAATGCCAGCGCACCCAGCATCGATCGCGCGCTGACCTGCATCTGCAGAACGCAGCGACGGCCCTCGTTGACGTCTACGGGCAGCACCTGAACCGGCACGGAGCTCTCCCTGACGATCCCCTGCAGCTCCGGCCACGCCGGGTCATCCACATTGACCAGCTCATCAATCCCTCGCATCCGACGATGATCGCACCTTTCGGTATCGCCTCATCATGTGGGCTCGACCGCTCGCATAGACGCTGTTCCTGCTGGTGGCGGCTCTACGGGGAAGGCGATCGATTCCTTGAACGGAGGGCGGGCCAGGAGGCAGTGGTGGAATTGGCCGAGCATCCGGTCGAACAGGTGTCGCAGGGCCTGCACGTGCCAGTCTCCTCCTGCCCAGCGGCGCCGGTAGGGGGCGTCCGCGCCAGCGGAGCCGCTGAGGGAGGCGAAGGCCCATAGGTGGCCGACGTGGGTGAGCAACGTCTTGGGCTGCACGGAGGTGAACTCGGGAAGGGCGTTGACGGTGCCACGCCCGAAGGTCAGGCCGATGTTGACGTAGTCCGTACCGAAGCGGCGGCGCAGGTGCGCGCCCGCGGGTTCGGGCGCCGCAGAGAGGCGCACGGTGAGAACGCCTGCGGACACCTATGGCCCCACCTGCCCTCAACATCAGCAGGAGCCGAGCAGCCGTAACAGACAGCCACCGCAGCTCCAGCCCGTGCGGCCGCCGGGAGCAGTCAGCAACCGTCGTACGCGGACACGGTCACCCGCTGACAACCAACCACCGCCATCACCCCACCCGTTCACACGCATCTTGCCGACGGCCAGCAAAACGGCACAGCAGTCAACCGACCTGCGCCGCCGCAACCAGACGGACTACGCCGCAGGGTGGGCCGGTGTGGCTCTGGGCGGGGCGGCGGTGGCGGTGTGCGTGCTGCTCGCGCGGCGGCTGCGCGGCCGGCACGGCTTCCGGCTCGGGGAGACCTGGCCGGGAGTGCTCGCCGGCACCACCGTGTGGTTCAGCGTGCTGGCGATCCCCCTGGAGCTGCTCCAGTTGTACGGGGGGGTACTCGGCCGCCGCGTCGGGGATCAACCTAGGGCCTGTGTGATGTCGTGATCATTCGGCGGTCTTCAGGAGGTCGTCGATCCAGATCATTGCGGCGCGGAGGTGGAGGCCGGCGAGGTAGC
>NZ_JBVHVT010000032.1:22747-90407 GCF_055564695.1 Streptomyces sp. NPDC029014 | reverse complement strand
GCCCCCCCCCCCCCCCCCCTCCCCCCTCTTCCCCCCCCCCCCCCCCCCCCCCCCCCCCCCCCCCCCCCCCCCCCCCCCCCCCCCCCCCCCCCGCGGCCGTTGCCACCGACTGGCTGGTGTCAGCAGCCATGGTCGTCGTTACTTCCAGCCCTTGAGGATCTTGCGGAACTCGGCGCCGGCGGCCTTGGCGGCGTCCTCGGGGGTCGAGGCGCCGGTGACGGCCTTGGTGTATTCGACCTTCAGCGGCTCGAAGAGGGAGCCGTTCTCCGGGATCCAGGCGCGCTCGACGGCCTTGTCCACGGCCGGCTTGAAGAACTGGACCATCTCGTTGGACTTGACGTCGGCCTGGTCGTAGGCGGCGGTCCGGGTCGGGAGCAGGCTGAGCTCCTTGGCGGACTGGACCTGGACGTCCTGCGAGGTCATGTACTCGACGAAGGCGTGCGCGGCGGCGCGGTTCTTCGACCCGGCGTAGACGGCGAGGTCGTGGCCGCCCTGCGGGCCGCCCGCCTTGACCGAGCCGGCCGGGACCGGGGCGATGCCCAGGTTGGCCTTGTCCGCGAACTGCTCGCCGGCGTAGGTGTCCTTGATCCCCCAGGGGCCGTTGATCATCATGGCGACCTGGCCGGTCTTGAAGGCGGTCTGCATGTTCTGGTAGCCGTCGGTGGAGTTGGTGACGGCTGCACCGGAGGCGACCAGGTCACGCGCGGCCTTGAACGCCTTGACGCCGGCCTCGTTGTCGACCGTGACGGTCTTGTTCTTCGCGTCGACCAGGTCGCCACCCTCGCCGTAGATCAGCGGGAGGAACCAGTAGGAGTCGTCGCCGCGGAGGTACAGGCCGGTCTTGCCGGTCTTCGCCTTGATCGCGGCGGCGGCGGTCTTCAGCTCCTCCAGGTTCTTGGGGGGCTGGACGCCGGCGTCGGCGAGCATCTTCTTGTTGTAGAAGAGGCCGAGGCTGTCGATGACCTGCGGGACGGCGTAGGTCTTGCCCTCGTACTTGCCGCTGGCCGCGGCCTGCGGCAGGAACTCGGCGTCGACCTTCTTCGCGGCGTCGGCCGGGACCTGGTCCAGGTAGCCGAGCGAGGCGAAGTCGGCGACCCAGCCGACGTCGGCGCGGATCACGTCGGGGGCCTCGGAGCCGCTGCTGAAGGCGTTCTTGACCTTGTTCTGCGCGTCGCCGTACGGGACGTTGACGTACTTGACGGTCACCTTCGGGTGCTTCGCGGTGAACGCCTCGGCGATCTTCTGGAAGCTGGCCTTCTCGGCATCGTTCGAGGTGTCCCACCACGTGACCGTGCCGGAGAGCTCCCCACCGGCCTGGGTACCGCTGTCGTCCTTGGTGTCACCGCCGCAAGCCGTCGCCGCGAGCGCCAGGGTCGCGACCAGCGCGGTGGCCGCTATGCCACGCCGCATATGAACTCCTTCGATGATCCCGGCCGCTCCCTCGCGGTCCCGAGTTGCAGGGAACGTAACAAGCCTGAAAGCCGTCCGAAAGAGCTTGCGGCAATTTTCTGCAAGCGGGGCCGATCGTTACAACCGCGTGTCCTGACGGTTGCCGCTGCTTGCTGGTCGTCCGAACTTCCGTCGGGTCATCAGCCCTGCAAGCAGGCCGTAAGCAGGCCCTCGGCAGACCGCAACCAGGGGGCATGTGGACGCGTTGAGACCGATATGACCCACGAGCTGACCGCCCCCGGGCTTGCAAGCGCTTCCAGCAAGGCCACTGAAAGCGCTGTCGACGATCGCGGCGGTTGGTGGCGCGATGCCGTCATCTACCAGGTGTACGTCCGCTCCTTCGCGGACAGCGACGGCGACGGCATCGGCGACCTGCGCGGGGTGCGCTCCCGACTGCCGCACCTGGCCCGGCTCGGCGTCGACGCCGTGTGGCTGACCCCCTTCTACGTCTCCCCGCAGGCCGACGGCGGCTACGACGTCGCCGACTACCGGGCCGTCGACCCCCTCTTCGGGGACCTCGCCGACGCCGACGACCTCGTCCGCGCCGCCCACGCCCTGGGCCTGCGGGTCATCGTCGACGTCGTCCCCAACCACACCTCCGACCTGCACCCCTGGTTCCGGGAGGCCCTGGCCGCCGGCCCGGCGGGCCCGGCCCGGGCCCGCTACCACTTCCGCCCGGGCCGCGGCGCGGACGGCTCGACCCCTCCGAACGACTGGGAGTCCGTCTTCGGCGGCCCCGCCTGGACCCGCACCCCGGACGGCGACTGGTACCTGCACCTGTTCGCCCCGCAGCAGCCCGACCTGAACTGGGAGCACCCCGAGGTCGCGGAGGAGTTCTCCTCCGTCCTGCGCTTCTGGCTCGACCTCGGCGTCGACGGCTTCCGCATCGACGTCGCCCACGGCATGGTCAAGGCGCCCGGCCTCCCCGACATCGGCCGGGGTGCCCAGGCCACCCTGATCGGCACCGAGCCGCTCCCCTTCTTCGACCAGGACGGCGTGCACGAGATCCACCGCGCCTGGCGCCGCCTCCTGGACTCGTACGAGGGCCCGCGCATCGGCGTCGCCGAGGCCTGGGCGCCGACCTCCGAGCGGCTCGCGCTGTACGTCCGGCCCGACGAGCTGCACCAGGCGTTCAACTTCCGGTTCCTGAACTGCCCCTGGGACGCCGCCGGGATGCGCACGGTGATCGAGGAGTCGCTCGCCGCGACCACCGCCGTCGGCGCCCCGACGACCTGGGTGCTGTCCAACCACGACGTCGTACGACACGTGACCCGCTACGGCAACGGCGACGGCCCGCGCGGCCTGGCCCGGGCGCGGGCCGCCGCCCTGCTGATGCTGGCGCTGCCCGGGTCGGCGTACCTCTACCAGGGCGAGGAGCTCGGCCTGCCCGAGGTGACCGACCTGCCCGACGAGGTCCGCCAGGATCCGGCGTTCCGCCGCACCGCCGGGCAGGACGGGCTGCGCGACGGCTGCCGCATCCCGCTGCCCTGGTCCGGCGAGGAGCCGCCGTACGGCTTCGGCCCGTCCGCCCGGAGCTGGCTGCCGCAGCCCCGCAGCTGGGGCGCGCTGACCGTCGCCGCGCAGACCGGCGACCCGCGCTCCACCCTGGAGCTGTACCGGGCGGCCCTGGAGCTGCGGCGGGCCCTGCCGGGGCTCGGCTCCCCGGACTCGGGCCCGCTGACCTGGCAGTCCGCCCCGCAGGGCGTGCTGCTGTTCACCCGGTCCGGCTTCGCCTGCACGCTCAACACCCGGCCCGAGCCGCTCGAACTGCCCTCGCCGGGCCGCCCCGTGCTCTCCAGCGCCCCCGTCGAGACGGACGGCCGGACCGTCCGTCTTCCCCCGGATTCGTGCACCTGGTGGGTTTTGTAGTGCGCGACCGGTACAGTCCAATCCCGTGACCGCACGGCTTGCCGACATCGCAGCCCAGGCGGGGGTCAGCGAAGCCACAGTCAGCCGCGTGCTCAACGGCAAGCCCGGTGTGGCCGCAGGCACCCGCGAATCAGTGCTGGCCGCGCTCGACGTGCTCGGCTACGAACGCCCGGTCAAGCTGCGCCAGCGCAGCGCGGGCCTGGTCGGGCTGATCACCCCCGAGCTGGACAACCCGATCTTCCCGGCGCTCGCCCAGGTCATCGGCCAGGCGCTGACCCGCCAGGGGTACACGCCCGTGCTCGCGACGCAGACCCCCGGCGGGTCCACCGAGGACGAGCTGACCGAGATGCTGGTCGACCGCGGGGTCTCGGGGATCATCTTCGTCTCGGGTCTGCACGCCGACACGACCGCCGACATGGGCCGCTACGAGCAACTGAGGGCGAAGGGCGTCCCCTTTGTCCTCATCAACGGCTTTTCCGACAAGGTGCAGGCCCCGTTCGTCTCCCCCGACGACCGGGCGGCGATGCAGCTGGCGGTCACCCATCTGACGGCGCTCGGCCACACCCGGATCGGGCTGGCGGTCGGCCCGAAGCGGTTCGTCCCCGTCCTGCGCAAGATCGAGGGCTTCCGGCTGGGCATGAAGGAGCGCCTCGGCCTGGACGAGGCGGCGGTCGAGGAGCTCATCCAGCACTCCCTCTACAGCCTGGAGGGTGGGCAGGCCGCCGCCACGGCGCTGATAGCGCGCGGCTGCACGGCGATCGTGTGCGCCAGCGACATGATGGCGCTCGGCGCGATCCGGGCCGCCCGCCAGCAGGGGCGGCGCGTGCCGCAGGACGTGTCGGTGGTCGGCTTCGACGACTCGCCGCTCATAGCGTTCACCGACCCGCCGCTCACCACGATCCGGCAGCCCGTCCAGGCCATGGGCCAGGCCGCCGTGCGCACCCTGCTGGAGGAGATCGGCGGCACGCCGGCCCCGCACAGCGAGTTCGTCTTCCTGCCCGAGCTGGTGGTCCGCGGATCGACCGCGTCCGGCCCCGAGCAGCACCGGGGTCCTTCGTAGCGGGCGGTCCCCGATGCGCCCCGGATCCGGCCCCGGCGGGACCCTTCCGGGGCCCGTCATCCCCAGGACTGACCGACTGCAGGCGAGACCGTACCGAGGGATGATCGAAGGCAGGAAGCCATCTGGCAGACTCTCGTCCCATGGGTGAAGCGAGCGTGAAGACACTGGAAACCAGGACGGACGTCTCGTCACCTGCCGTGGTCGACGACGAGGCCGCCCGGCCTGACCACCAGCGCACCCTGCTCACCCGTCTGCGGGCCCCGCGCCGGCCCCGGATCTGGTTCGAGATCCTGCTCATCGCGGTCAGCTACTGGACGTACTCGCTCATCCGCAACGCCGTGCCCGAGCAGAAGTCGATCGCCCTGGCGAACGCCGACTGGCTGTGGCACGTCGAGCACGTCCTCGGCATCGCGGTGGAGAAGACCGTCAACCACGCCGTGAACTCCGTGACGTGGCTGATCGTCGGCATGAACTACTACTACGCCACGCTCCACTTCGTGGTGACCCTCGGCGTGCTCGCCTGGATCTACCGCTGTCATCCGGGGCGGTACGCCGCCACCCGCCTCGTCCTCTTCGCCACCACGGGCGTGGCGCTGGTCGGCTACTACTTCTTCCCGCTCGCGCCGCCCCGGCTGATGGACGGCGAGGGCTTCATCGACACGGTGCTGGTCCACCACACCTGGGGCTCCATGGCCTCGGGCAACCTCAAGAACATCTCGAACCAGTACGCCGCCATGCCGTCCATGCACATCGGCTGGTCGCTGTGGTGCGGGCTGACGATCTACGCGGTGGCGGCGGCTCCGTGGGCGCGGATCCTGGGCCTGCTCTACCCGACGGCCACGCTGGTCGTCATCGTGGCCACCGCCAACCACTTCTGGCTGGACGCGGCCGGCGGCATGCTGTGCCTCGCCTTCGGGTTCGCGGTGTCCCGCACCTGGTACGGCGGTCTCCCCCACCGCCTGCCCCGCCACCCCGTCCACACGGGCCCGCACCCGGCGACCGCCGCCCTGCTGAACCGGTTCCGCACTTCGCGGGGCTGACCCCCGCACCCGCTCTGCACCTCACCGGCTCTGAAGGCACGATGACGCCCACCCCTGGACGGCCGGCGGCCGAAACGGTCCTCGCCGCCCTGCCCGAGCTCGCCCCGTACGCGCGCGACGCGGTGCGGCTCGACCCCGAGTGCGGGGAGCCCGACCACGGGGACAGCTCCGTCGGCGGCCCGCTGCTGTGGCCGGCCGGCGAACCCTGGCCCGTGTGCTCCCTGCCCGACGAGACCGGCGGCCCCGACGGCGAGCCCGCAACGCCGATGGTGCCGGTCGCCCAGATCTTCCGGCGCGACGTCCCCGGCCCCTGGTGGCCCGACGGCGCCGACCTCCTCCAGATCCTGTGGTGCCCCAACGAGCACTGGGACCCGCCGGCCCACCAGGCCGAGGGCAGCCCCGCCGTCGAGCTGCGCTGGCGGCGGACCGCCGACGTGGTGGACCGGCTCGCTGCCCCGCCGGCGCCGACCCGGTACGACGAGGACGGCTACCTGCCCCGGGCCTGCACCGTCACCGCCGAGCCGGTCACCGACCTCCCGCACCGGGAGGAACTGCCGGAGGAGCTCCGCCCGCGGCTGGCGGAGCTGGTCCGCGCGACCGGCGACGGCAAGGACGTCATCACCCGCCTCGCCGGCTGGAAGCTGGGCGGCTGGCCGACCTGGCACCTGAACCACCCCCAGGTGTTCGAGTGCGCCGACTGCGGCACGGCCATGACGCTGCTGTTCACGGCGGCCAGCGACGCCGAGACGGGCGTGGTCGTCGGCCGGTGGGGCGAGCTGCGGATCTTCACCTGCCCGACCGACCACCGCCACGGCTTCCAGGCCGACCTGCACTGACTGACCCTCGCTTCCCTCACAGCATGTGGGGCCCGCCGGATTCGGTCACCAGGTAGGCGGTGGTCGTGCCGTCGCCCGGGTCGTCGAGCAGAACCCGGAACACGGATCCGTACGGGGTCTCGAAGCGGTGGATCCGGTAGACCCTGGAGGGGTCCAGCCGCAGGGCGAAGTGCTTCATCTGGGAATCCGTGAAGGGCGGCTCGGTCGCCTCGTACCACTCGTTTCCGTGGCGCCAGCGGCCGGCGTTCGGCCACTTGGTGCCCGACCCCGGCCCGAGATCGACGCCCTGCGCCCGCAGGTATCCGTCCATGCACTCCTTCGAGGTGGTGAAGCTGATCTCGACGCCGTCCGGCGGCCACCAACTCTGCATGTCCCGGTAGCTGTGCTCGACCATGTCGCAGTCGGGCAGCTCCAGGTGGATGGCGTCCAGCACCTCCTGCCTGCTGTGGCCGCACCCCGCGAGCAGGGGTGCCGCGAGCAGCACGGCCAGCGCCCCCGCCGCCGCCCGTGCACGCTGCTTGCGTCCCCCTGTCACCCTTCGATCCGTCTGCACGCGTCCCCCTTGATCTTTTCGAACGCGTTCAGAATACATGCCGCCCGAGCGCCCCTACTGCTCGCCGAAGAGCATCCACTTCTCCGGGGTTCCGAGCGGGGCGAAGCCGGAGCGGGCGTAGACGCCGTGCGCGTCGGCGGTGGCGAGGAGGATCCGGCGCAGCCCGTGCGGCTCCAGGTGCGCCTTGACGGCCTCGACGAGCGCCCCGCCGAGCCCCTTGCCGCGGGCGCCTGGGTCCACGTACACGTCGCACAGCCAGGCGAAGGTGGCCAGGTCGGTGACGACACGGGCGTACGCGACCTGGGCCCCGGAGGCCCGGTCGTAGACGCCGAAGTTCAGGGAGCTCGCGACGGCGACGTCGTGCTTCTCCCGGCTGCGGCCCAGCGCCCAGTACGCGTCCTCGGAGAGCCAGCGGTGGGTCAGGCCGACATCGATCCGGGCGGTGTCGGTGGAGATCTCGTAGCCGTCGGGCAGTTCGTTCGTCATCCCCGCATGCAAACAGCGCCCGCCGGGCCGCGGCCAGCGGTTATCCCGGGATGTGGGACCCGATGCCGGCGAGGGCCTCGGTGAGGGTGCGGGTGAAGGTGTCGTCGGCGAGGATGCGGTGCCGTTCCCAGGCGTAGTCGAGCCGCGTCTCGCGTTCCAGCAGCCGGGTCAGCACGGGCCGTGCGGCGGCGGCCGGGGCGCCGATCCCGCCGAGGTGTCGGAGCGCGAGCGGTGTCGGGTACGCGATGTGCCCGTCCCACTCCGGGTCGACGGCCGCCAGCAGCACCGGCACCGCCGGCTCCGGATCACCGGTGATCCGCCACCAGGTGTGGGCGGCGGTCACCCGGGTCCAGGCGCCGGGCGAGCCCATGAGCGCCCGCACCGCTCCGGTGTGCCGGGCGGCGGCCGGGCCGAAGTCGGCCAGGTAGGGCAGGACGCGGCTGCCGCGCCCGGACGCCAGGTCGGCCGCGTAGATGCGGAGGGCGAGGGAGTCGTCCCCGGTCACGCGGGAGTGCGCCCAGGCGGCCGTCCGCACCCCGCTCCAGGCGCCCCGGGCATCGGACCCGTACGGGCCGGGCGGCCGGCTCGCCCCGGTGGCGAACTCGGCCAGCCGGCCCGCGGCCGGAGCAGCCGCCGGGCCGATCCGACCGAGGACGCGGGCGGCGTCGTGGGCGTACGGGCCCTCCAGGCACGCCACCACCTCGGGCAGGGCGGGAGCCGCCTCGGGCCCCAGGGCGGCAAGGACACTGAGGGCGAAGGCGTTCCCCCCGGCGGCCCGCTCCGCCACCAGGTCGCGCCGCAGCAGGGGCAGCAGCTCGGCCGCCGGGAGCGCCGCCAGCGCGGAGGCGGCGTGGCCACCGTCCCGCCAGAGCCGTTCCTGCGCGGCGAGACGGTGCAGGCCCGGCACGGCCCGCACGTCACCCACGCCGGCGAGGGCGAACGCCAGTTGCCCTATCAGGTAGTCGTGAGGGTCGCGGAGCAGGCTGTCGAGCCGGGCCGCGAGCTGGTCCGCGTACGGAGCCGCGGCCCGACCGGCCTGGACCAGCACCTGCTGCGCCGACCAGTAGACCTCCGGGCCGGAGGAGGCGGCTGCCTCGACGAGGGTGTCCCAGACCGCCGGACGCGGCCGCCGGAGCCGGAGCGCCGTCTCGGCGGCCGCGTCCACCTTCCGTCGGCGAAGCCGTGCTCTAGGCACCGGCGACGGCCACGAACCCGGCCCAGGCGGAGGGGCTCAGCGCCAGACGGCCGCCGTCGGGGACCTTGGAGTCACGGACGAGGACCGTTCCGGGCAGCTGGGCGACCTCGACGCAGTCGTTGCTGTTGCTGGCGCTGTAGCTGCTCTTCGTCCAGGCCACTTCGACGCAGTCTGGACCGTCGTTTGTGCTGTAGCTGCTCTTGACCCACGTCAGTCCAGAGAGGCCCTCGGCCGACGGCTTGATGCTCATGTCTCCCCCAGTACCTTCTCGATGAACGTCCGCGACTCCCGAGGCGTGAGAGCCTGTGCTCGGATCATGCCATAGCGCATGTCCAGGATCTGGACATCTTTCGGCTCAGTGATCAAGCGGCTGACCAGCTGAACTTCGTTGTGTCCGACCGTCGTTCCATCGTTGAGCCGCATGACCTTGAACGATCCGGCGAGACCTGCATGCTCCTCGGCGGAGGTAGGCATCACCTGGAGCTCAACATGCCGCAGACTGCCAATCTCAAGCAGATGTTCGAGTTGGCGGCGTAGCACCATCTTGCCCCCGATGGGCCTTCGAAGCACGGCCTCTTCTTGGACAACAGTCAGCAACGGTGCGGGGTCTCGGTAGATGACACCCTGCCGCGCCAGCCGCGCCGCGACCAGTCGCTCGACCTCGCCTTCGGAGTAGGCCGGCCGCCTCATCGCGTAGAGAGCGCGGGCGTACTCCTCGATCTGGAGCAGGCCAGGCACGACAAAGTTGTCGTACGCGCCGATCTCAACGGCCTGCGCCTCCAACTTGGCCAGATCGCGGACCTTCTTGGGGTAGCGGGCCTTTTCGACGTCGACCTTCATCGCCGCGATCCTCCCACCCGCCTCCAGCACCTCGTCCGCTTTGTCCAGGAACTCGGGGCGGGGAATGCGGGTCCCGCGCTCGATCTTGTAGATCAGATTCGGGCCGTAACCCATCCGCTTGCCGAACTGAGCCGCATCAAGCCCTGCGGCCTCGCGCCACATTTTCAACTGGCGTCCCACCGTAGCGATAACCGCCCCGGATTCGTCTTCGGGATCGAGTTCCCAACTCGATTCGTCGGCGCCGTCTGCGTTCACTTCCAACCTCCGATGGACCGGGAGGACAGCACGGGACAGCCTTGGACAACCGCTGTACACGGCGCCCTCAGCTCTGTTCAGGTTACGCACGAATGGCCACGCTGAGTCACGTGAATCAGGAAATCTCCCTCGACGCCATCCTCCCCGCAACCCCGCGCGGCGCTCGCGCAGCTCGCGCGCTCACGGTGCACCAACTCACGGAACATCGGCTTCCGTTCACCGAGGCGGCACAGGTCGTCGCCGAGCTCGCCGCGAACGCGGTCACGCACGGGAAGGTCCAAGGGCGGAGCTTCCGGCTGCGGCTGTACATCAACCCCGGGCCTACGCTCCGTATCGAGGTTTCGGACACCCGGGCCGAGGCGGCACCACCCGCAGTCGCCGAACTCCCCCCACCCGAAGAGGAATCGGGACGCGGGCTCGTCCTGGTGTCGAGCCTGGCTGCTCGCTGGGGAACGGATCAAGGCCCCGTACCCCTGAAAACGGTGTGGGCGGAATTGGACCTAACCGGTCCGCTTTCGCCGGATCGAGGTTTCCGCGACCCGGTGGGCCACACACCGGTAACGCTCGACGCCTAATGACTAAATAACCGGGGGAAATGACCTTTCCCAACCTCCCCCCTCCCCCTCTCACCCGGTCGGGTGAATTGCGCCAACTCGGCTGGCGCATATGCAGATCCGCGGTGCAGAGTCGGCCTCGGCATACCCCCAGAAACGCATTCGGCCCTCGCATGGGACTGCCATCCCGCCGCGAGGGCCTGACCACACAGGAAGCAGCATCTTCCTCATGGCTGACCAGCAGCTTAGCGCGCCCGCGCGCGCCCTGTCGGGTATCCGACACATCAACCGCGCCCACCACACCCGGTTCGTCGTGATCGGCAACCACCTCGCCCAGCACGAGGCGTTGAGCCTGACCGCGATCGGGCTGGCGGCACACATCCAGTCGCTGCCGCCCGGCGCGAAAGTGACCATCAAGGCGCTGGCCGGGCGCTTCCCCGAGGGCGAGGTACGGATCGCCACCGCTCTGCGCGAGCTGGAGGAGCACGGCTACCTGGGCCGCTACCAGGAGCGCATGCCGTCGGGCCGGGTCGTGACGTACACGGTGTCGTACAACAACCCCCCGGCGCTGCGGGCGGAGGCGAAGAGGGGCGGCGACGAGCCACCCCCGGAGCCGCCCGAGCCGGACGACGACGGTGGCGGCGACGACGGTGGCGGCGGCCACCCCGCCCCCTCGGACGAGGAACCCCCCGCCCCTCAGCCGGAGGCACCGTCGCCGCCCCCGGAGCCGAAGACGGCCCCGACCACCCCTGAGGCGGATGCGGAGGCGCGTTCGCTGCTGGCCCGGCTGCGGTTGCGGGACCCCCGGCTGGTGTTGTCGGAGCGGGACGTAACCCGGCTGGCCCCGGCCGTGGCCGCCTGGCTGGAACGCGGCCTGACCCCGAGCGCCGTCGGAGCCACCCTGACCCGCGCCCTGCCCCTGACCCCGATCCACTCCCCGTACGGGCTGCTGGCGCACCGCCTGCGCGAGCTGATCCCGCCGCCGATCCCGGCCGGCCCGGCGATCCGCCCGCCGGGCCCGGACCGGACGATCCACCCGCTCCAGTGCTGCGAATCCTGCGGCAAGGCCTACCGCGCCCCCACCCGCGGCGGGAACTGCGGACCCTGCACCCGCGCCATGCACCCGACGCAAGTCGCTTAGCGGGGCCTGCCCGGGCCCTGCGATAGTCGGCGCATGAGCCGCCCGACGCCCGCCCCCGCCGACGAGACGCCCCTGACCGCCGAGGATTACGCGGCCGTGCACACGGCCGTCTCCACCGGCGCCGGACACCGCGTCGACGGACGCCCGTGGACGCTCAACGCGCTCTTCGAGGCCTGGCAGGACCTCGTGGAGGAAGTGGAAGAGGGCTACGGGTGGTGCGCGCCGGAGCTCGACAACGACCTGTGGTGTCGCGCCGCGCTCGCCAGGGTCTGGCGGCTGCTGCCGCCACGGGTGCAGGCCCTGCGCCGCCCCGAACTCGATGCACTGGACGCCCGCTTCCGTACGGCCACGATCCCCTGGCCCGACCGGGACGAGGAGCCGCCCCACTGGTGGAAGTGGCGCGTTCCTCGGGTTCTCGAAATCGAGGCCGGCGAACAGCTCTGGGAGGGGTGGCCGATGGGCTGGGGCATGATGCCGTTCCCCAAGCCGGACGAGGTCACGGTCGTCGAATGACGACGCGGACTCAACGGCCGCGGCGCAGACGCCCCCAGGCCGCCGCCCCGAGGGCGATGCCCCAGACCAGGAACAGCGCGTACCAGAACAGCCCCCACACGGCGTCCGGGTGCGTGTCCTTGGCGGCGAAGTCGGGGGCGGAGACGACCCGTCCGGCGGCGAGCAGGTACTGCAGGGCGAAGTAGGTGAAGCCCCACAGGGTCATGCCGACCGACGCGGCCAGCGCGGGGACGGCGAGCAGGCGGCGCGGCAGCCGGTGGCCCCACGGCCGGACCAGGGCCAGCGCCAGGACCGCCCCGAAGACCGCGACGCCCCCCATCCCCCAGTAGCCGACGGCCGCCTCCCAGGTGCCGTGCGGGGCGGCGGCGAAATCGCCGGGGAAGGTGGCTCCGATGCCGGCGCCCCACCAGAAGTGCGGGGCTGCGTACGCGAGGGCCGCCACCGCGGCCACGTACCCGACCCACCGTCCGCGCGGCGCACTGGTCGTCGCCGCTGCTGCTGCCCGTACCTGCGCCGTTGCCCGTGCCATGGGGTCCCCCGTGCTACTCGTCCCGGTGCGCCGGAGACCCGCTGCCTCCTGCCAGGACCACCCTGTCCGAGCCGGCCCCGCACCGAATCGCCCGCCCGGATGCACCCCCCCTCCCCCGCACGGGGGAGGCCCGGCTACGCGTTCGGTCGGCCCCAGTCGGGCAGCAGGTCCCACGAGTCGTGCTCCAGCCACTCGGCGAAGGTGACCGGCCGCCCGCCGCCCTCGTGGTCGAGGGAGAGCGGGACGATCAGGTCGTGGGTGGCGCGGCCGTCCCACCACACCGTGCCGGCCAGCGGCCCGGACAGCGCGAGCAGCGTGGCGAAGCCGTGGCCGTGCTCCCGGAGGACCACGGCGCCGGCCGTCTTCCGGTCCTGGAACTCCTCGTACTCCGCGTCCCAGGCACCCCAGGCGGCCGCGGCCGACGGCTCGTCGGGGAAGTCCTCCCACCGGGGCTCCCGCGCGTCCAACTCGGCCTCCGCGGCCGCGTACGAGTCGGGGTGCGGGAAGGGCAGCGGCAGCAGATCGGGCCGGCTCTGATCGTTCCCGGCCCACCACCAGCCCTCCGCACCCCGTTCGAGGCGGGCCACGTGCCCACCGGCGCTGACGCCGACCAGGTACGCGCGGTACTCGGCCGGAAAGCGAACCCCGAGCTCCCGCTCGGCCTCGGCCACCTCGCCCTCGGTCAACGGTGGCGGGGGCGGGGGCGGGAGCGGTGAAGGACGGTGCACGCGGCCACCCTAGACGGGGTTGTCGGAGGCGTCGGCTAGGGTGCGCGGATGATATTCGAGCATGAGCGGTTTTCGGCCGCCGTCGGGGGCTTCGAAGCGGCTGTAAGGGCCCAGGACGCGGACACGGCGGAGCGTGCGTTCGCGCAGCTGACGCAAGGTTTCGGCCAGGCGACGGACGCCGAGCTGCAGACGGCGGGGCCTCGGTTCTCCGCCCTGATCGGGGAGGTGCCGCCCGGGCCGCGGGCGGTGGTGGCCGTGATGACGGGGGCCTGCGTCGAACGCGGAGCCGACCCGCTGGCCTGTGCGCCCGGCGTGTTCGCGGGCGCCCTGGACGCCTTCGAGAAGGCCGCCGTCTTCTGCGAGCGGTGGGCGGCCGCCGGCCGCGGCGAGCTGCCCGACCACGAGGGCGAGGGCCTGGAGGACGCCGACTTCGAACGGATCGGCTACGAGCCCGTCATGGCCTGGCAGGCGCTGCCGCAGTTCGAGATGGCCTGCGTGGCGCTGCTCAACTCGCCGCAGGTGCGCCGCGAGCTCCCCGTCCGTGAGCAGTTGCGGGCAGCCGTCGCCCGGACCGCGGAGCTGTCCGGCGAGCCGTTCAAGTGCCTCGCGTACGCCCTCGCCGTCCTCGACGACGAGCCGCTCGTCGCGCTCGACCGCAGCACCGGCGCCGGCTTCGCGCTGCGCATCTCCGGCATCGGCGACAACTTCCAGCTCCACACGCTCCTCGCCGACGCCCTGATCGGCCGGGGACTCGTGGCCGGCGAGGCGCCGTCGGCGGAGGCGGTCGCCTGCTGCCGCGACCGGGCCGGCATGATGCCGACCACCGGCTCCTTCAACCTGGTCGGCGCCGACGGCGAGTGGATATGGAACGAGGGCAACCCGGCGGACATCCCCACCGTGGACGGCGTACGCATCGTGGTCCTCGACCCGCCCCCGTACAGCAGGAGCTGGCCCGCAGGCCGCTTCTTCCCCGGAATGACCGGCGAGCTCGTGTACGAGCGCACCCTCACCCCGCAGGAGTCCGCCGCCCTCCTCACCCAAGTGACCGACCCCACCCGCTGACGCGGACTGCACCCTGAACGCCTCGGTCCGGGCCAGAACCGAATCCGCACGCCTGTCTCATTCTGTGCGTGTCGGAACAGCAAAACCTGACCCCTACCAGCACATCATGCAGGCTCACGTTCGATTGCGAACGGCTGCGGGTGCGCGGTCCGGCGGGCTGGCTGAAGGGCTTCGGGGTGGGGTTCGACGAGGAATGGGGCGCGCTGCGCGCCGAGGCGGCAACGCGCGTACCGTCGCGCGCCGTTGATCCGTACGAGATGGCGCGGGCGGCAGCGGTGCAGCGCCTGGAGGACTTCCGGGACGGCGTCGTTCTGGTGCCGTTGGACGACGAGGGCGGACTGTGGACGGCGCAGGTCGGCGGTCTGGACTGGATCTGCGCCTTCTCCGACGAGGAGGCCCTGCACCGGTTCGCCGTGGAGCGCGACGAGGCCGGCCGGGAGTGGCCGTACCGGCGCATCGGCGGGGCCCGGCTGCTGGACGAGGTGCTGCCGGCGCTGGAATTCCCGTGCGGCGTGGCGTTGAACGCCGCCGGCCCGGACGGGGCGGTGCTCCCACCGGTGCGCGGGATCGTTCCCGATGCGGTGGCGCTGGACGGGGAGCGTGCGGCGTGAGCGGGGACGACAAGGACCTCGACGTCTCGAAGCAGGCGCTGGGCCAGATAGCCAAGGGCATCACTGACACCCTGTCCGAGCTGAAGGAGCTCGGCATGGTCGGCGACGCGAGCATGGGCCGCGGCTTCTCGAAGCTGGCCCTGTCGGGTGTACAGACGGGCCACGAGGGCCTGACGACCACCCTGAAGACGTTCTGCGAGCGCTGGGAGTGGGGGGTGCGGACCCTCGTCCAGCAGGGCAACGCCTTCGCGGCGAACGTCGGCCTGTCAGCCGGCCTGATCCACGAGCAGGACCAGTACGTCCAGGGCGCCTTCAAGATCGCGGTGAACGCCGGGATGGGCAACCCGTACGCCTCGGAGGACGAGATCACGAAGAAGGGCTGGGGCGAGGTCCTGTCCGACAACCCCTACACGCAGATCCGGGACGCGGACTACAGCCCCGAGTCCTCCGCACGCGCCGCCGAGAACAGCAAGGAGGCCTGGAAGAAGGCGATCCGCGACGCGAACACCTCCGACGTCCTGCTGTCCAACCAGGTCGTCGACGCGGTCGGACTGGGCGACGAGCAGGACGCCTTCGTCGAGGGCATGGTCGGCCCGGCTCCCCGGCCGGCCCAGCAGCCGGAGGGCGAGCGCTGATGACGGACTGGGGCAGCCTGGTCAACAAGGGCCTGGAGAAAGCGGAGCACGGCTGGGACTCCGCCATGAAGTCGGTCGGGGAGGGCGTCGACAAGGCCACCGACGGCATCGGCGACGCACTCGACTACGTCGGCGCCCACGACGCGGCCGACAAGGTGGAGGACTGGGGCGACGGCTTCGCCTCCGGCATGGGCGCCACCGTGCGCGAGCAGGACCTCGGCGAGACCGAGCAGGCGAACGAACTCGTCCACGGCTCGCCGACCGCGATCCGCGAGTCCGCGCTGCACCTGAAGGACTTCCAGTCGGCGTTCGAAGGCGTCGGCGAGGGCATGCGCGCCCTGGACACCGAGCACTGGAAGGGCGCGGCGGCCGACGCGTTCCGCGAGAAGTTCGCCCTGCACCCCGGCGACTGGCTCCGCGCCGCATCCGCCTGCGAATCCGCCGCCCAGGCCCTGTCCGTATACGCGGAGACCGTCGAATGGGCGCAGGTCCAGGCGCAGCTGGCCGTCGAGGCGTACCGGCAGGGCAAGAAGGCCACCGCGGACGCCAAGGCCGCCCACGACAAGGCCCTCACCACGTACGAGGCGGCCGCGGCGTCCGGCGGTGACGCCGGACCGCGGCCGACCGACCCCGGCGACGTGGGCAAGGCCAGTCGGGACCGCGCCGAAGAGATCCTGAAGTCGGCCCGCAGCCAGCGCGACGACGTCGCCCGAACGGCACAGACGGCCCTCGACGCAGCACTCGAACACGCCCCGGCGAAGCCCTCCGCCGCGCAGCGGGCCCTGGCGGACGCCATGGACCACGAGGGCGCACAGGCCGTCGAGCTGACGCACGTCTTCGGCGGCGCGGTCAAGGGCTCAGCCGGCACCGTCAACTTCGCCCGGGGTCTGAACCCCCTCGACCCGTACAACCTGACCCACCCCGCGGAGCACTCCGAGCACGTCAACATGACGCTGGCGGGCCTCGTCTCCAGCGCTTCCCACCCCGAACGCATACCCGGGCCGCTGATCGACTCCTTCCTGGCAGACGGGTCCGAGTTCGGCGGCCGCCTCCTACCGGAGTTCCTCGGCGCGAAAGGCGCGGGCCTGCCCCGCACCGGAGCCCGCATCGCAGAAGACCTGGCCAAGCACCCGAAAGCGCCGCGGGGCCCGAAGGAGCCGGGCACGCCGTCCGCGGGCGACGAGCTGCGCAAGGACCCGCACGGGACGTCCCGCGAAGGGGACTGCAAGACCTGTCGAACGGACCCTGTCGACGTCGCCACGGGCCGGATGATCCTCCCGCAGACCGACCTCGTCCTCCCCGGCTCCCTGCCCCTCGTACTCAGCCGCACCTTCGAGTCGGCGTACCGCCTGGGTCGCTGGTTCGGCCCCACCTGGTCCTCCACCCTCGACCAGCGCCTGGAATTCGACGACGAGGGCATCGTCCTCGTCAGCGAGGACGGCAGCCTCCTCGGCTACCCGCACCCCTCACCCGGTGCGCCCGTCCTCCCCCACCTGGGCCGGCACTGGCCGCTGGAACAGCAGACGGACGGCGGCTACACGATCACCGACCCGGACACGGGCCGCGTCCGCCACTTCACGCCCGACGGTCTGCTGATGCAGGTCGACGACCGCAACGGCGCCTGGATCGCGTACGCGTACGACGAGACGGGCGCCCCCACCACCGTCTCCCACAGCGGCGGCTACGAGGTCCGCCTGACGACCTCGGACGGCCGAATAACCGGCCTCGCACTCGGCGACGGCACCCAGGTCCTCAGCTACGGCTACACCGACGGCCACCTCACCGAGGTCACCAACTCCTCCGGCCGCCCCCTCCGCTTCGGCTACGACGACCTGGGCCGGATCACCTCCTGGACCGACACCAACGACCGCCACTTCGACTACGTCTACGACGACGAGCACCGCTGCACCGCGCAGTCCGGCACCAACGGCCACCTGAACGTCCGCTTCGCCTACGAGCCGGGCCGCACCACCCTCACCGACTCCCTCGGCCACCGCACACAGTTCCTGGTCAACGACCGCACCCAGATCACCGCGGAGATCGACCCCACAGGCGCCACCACCCACTTCGCACACGACCGCCGCAACCGCCTGCTCTCCCGCACGGACCCCCTGGGCCACACGACCCGCCTCGACTACGACGAGGACGGCCGCCTCACCACCGTGACCCGCCCGGACGGCCGTCGGACCCGGGCCGAGTACAACGCACTGGGCCTCCCCAGCCTGCTGGCCCACCCCGACGGCACGGTCACCCACCAGACGTACGACGAACACGGCAACCGAACTTCGGTGACCGACCCGTCCGGCGCCACGACACGCTTCACCTACGACATCCGGGGCCACCTGTCCTCGGTGACGGACGCGCTGGGCAACACCACCACGGTCCGCTGTGACCCGGCCGGCCGGGTCACCTCGGCAACGGACCCTCTGGGCGGGACGACCGCCTACGAACACGACGCGTTCGGCCGCCCGACCGCCGTCACCGACCCGCTGGGCCGCACCACACGCCTCACGTGGAGCGTCGAAGGCCGCCTCCTGCACCGCGAGCACCCCGACGGCACCGAGGAATCCTGGACCTACGACGGCGAAGGCAACTGCCTGACCCACACGGACCCGATCGGCGGCGTCACGGTCTCCGAGTACGGCGACTTCGACCTCCTCACCGCCCGCACCGGCCCCGACGGCACCCGCCACACCTTCGACCACGACACACAGCTCCGCCTCACAGCTGTCACCAACCCCCAGGGCCTCACCTGGAGCTACACCTACGACCCGGCCGGTCGCCTCGCCTCCGAATCGGACTTCGACACACGCACGCTCACGTACGCGTACGACGCGGCCGGCCACCTCACGTCGAGCACCAACGCCTCGGGCGCGACGACCACCTACGAACACAACGCCCTCGGCCAAACGGTCCGCAAGGACGCCGCAGGCCTGATCACCACGTACGCATACGACGCCTTCGACGCCCTCGCCGAAGCGTCCTCACCCGACGCCACCGTCACCTGGCTCCGGGACGGCACGGGCAGGCTCCTCTCGGAGACGGTGAACGGACGCACGCTCACCTACGGCCACGACCCCCTGGGCCGCCGCACCAGCCGCACGACACCCACGGGCAACGAGTCCCACTGGACGTACGACGCAGCAGGCCGACGCACCTCCCTCACCACCGCCGGCCGCACCCTGACCTTCGAGCGGGACGCAGCCGGCCAAGAGCTGACTCGAAACCTGGGCCAGTCCCTCTCCCTCACTCACGAGTACGACGCCATGGGCCGCCGCACCGCCCAATCAGTCCGCGGCCAGGACAGCCGCACCCTCCAACGGCGCGGCTACAGCTACCGCGCCGACGGCTACCTGACGGGCATCGACGACTCCCTCACCGGCCCGCGCACCTTCACCCTCGACGCGGCCGCCCGCGTCACGGCCGTGGATGCGGCCTCCTGGTCCGAGCGGTACGCCTACGACGAGGCCGGCAACCAGACCAGTGCCTCCTGGCCGACCGACCACCCCGGATCGGAAGCCCAGGGCGACCGCACCTACGCGGGCACCCGCATCACCCGCGCCGGCTCGATCCGCTACGAACACGACGCCCTGGGCCGCGTCACCCTCCGCCAAAAAACCCGCCTCTCCCGCAAGCCGGACACCTGGCGCTACGAGTGGAGCTCGGAAAACCAACTGGTCGGGGTGGTCACCCCGGACGGCACCCGCTGGCGCTACCGCTACGACCCGCTGGGCCGCCGCACCGCCAAGCAGCGTCTGTCGCCCACCGGCGAGGTGGCCGAGGAAACCCTGTTCACCTGGGACGGAACCACCCTCTGCGAGGAAACGACCGGCCACGTCACCCTGACCTGGACCCACCAGGGCCTCCACCCCGTCACCCAGACGGAACACATCGACCAGTCGGAGATCGACGACCGCTTCTTCGCGATCGTCACGGACCTGGTCGGAACCCCCACCCACCTCCTCGCGGAGGACGGCAGCACGGCGTGGCACACCCGCAGCACCCTGTGGGGCACCACAACCTGGAACCGCGACGCGACGGCCTACACGCCGCTCCGCTTCCCCGGCCAGTACTACGACCCCGAATCCGGCCTCCACCACAACTACTTCCGCACCTACGACCCCGAAACCGCCCGCTACCTCACCCCGGACCCCCTGGGCCTCACCCCCGCCCCCAACCCCGCCACCTACACCCACAACCCCCACACCTGGTCCGACCCCCTCGGCCTCGCCCCTGATGGCTGTCCGGACCTGGGTGAGGAATGGACACCTCTTGACATCGCGGACCCCAAGAACTGGAATGGATGTGAAGATGTGGCAATAAAAATCCAGGAACAACTGGGCGGCGGAGTGCGGTACAGAATCAGCAACGCAATTCCCCATCCGCTCGCCGAATCCTATGCTATGGGCCCTTACCGCGGAACAGATCCCACTTGGTTCCATCACGACGTTGTCGTCTACGGCGATAGGATATACGACGGATTCACGGGTCGACATGGCCTACCGAAGGCCGAATACGACGCGCTATGGAGTCCTGACTATCTTGACATACTTCATTGGAGGCCACTCGATTGAGGCTCGCAGAAATCATCCCACACATGCAGGTCAGACCTGGAATGTTCGGCCTGGATGGGCAGTTCTCCAGCTATGTGGCGTTTCTATATGGATTTTCGGCGGCTGACCAGTACGGCGATCTGGCCAGGTACCGGGGCTGGTTGGCCGATCAGCTCGCACTGGATGGCAGCCTTGGATGGGCAGGAATCGTCCTCCGCATGGCTTTCCCCCATGAAAGTAAAAAGTGGGATTTTCATGCAGAGCGATCGGCGGAAGAGGAGCGAATCGCTATAGCGGCCTTGGTTCGAACCCTAGAAGAATTCACGAAAAAGGAACACTGAGGTGCCGTGTCCATTCCTCAACGCCTCACTGAATTCTTGTCTAAATGACAGCTTCCTGGAAGCTAAGCTGATTTGAATGCACTGAGAGAGATGCGCAGGAACGCGAAGTGGCGGTGACCGGCATGGCAGAACCGTTGTCGCGCTTCCAGCGGGCCAGGGCCGCGCTTGAGCAATTCGCGCCCGTGGCTTGGATCAGGTCGACCAGCGAAACCGGCATCACCGGCCTCATGCAGGTGCCTTCGCTAGGTTGGCGTTTCAGCGAGCCACACCCGGAGTTGAAGGAGATGTTCACCTCTGCGGTGCGAGATGCGCCGCAAAATATCCCCTGGTTCTTCGGGGAGCGGAGGAACTCGATAATTGTTCCGTCGAGGCTGGTCGACGAAGCCGGACCGGACGGAATGGGGTACGGCGATCTCAGGATAGCCATCAGCGAGAGCGACCAGGAGTTCTGCGCCGCCGCCTCCCAGGACATCGAACTCATCATCCAGGCGATCGCCTCACAGCCCGCACCGCCGACCGCAACGCGGCTGTACGTACGCCAGCTCGCTAAGGGTTCAGCCGACGAGCTGGTGTGCGTCGTGGAGAGCTTCACGGGCGAGGCGCGGGTCGGCATGGTGTTCCGAGCCGTAGACGCGCCCGACGTCGAGGTTCGCCTGACCGCGCTCCACTGGTACCCGCCCCGGCCGGAGACCAGGAGACTAGCCCCCCTCGCCAAGGTAACCCTCGTCGGCCATGGCGCCGGGCGCATCCGTCGCAAAGAACTACTCGTCAGCGCTCCCGATCACTAGTTCTACTTCGACTGGAGCCTGAGGCGGTCCCGGTTTCAGCACGCTCTTCCCTGCAAGAAGGAGGCTTGGTCCGTGGTCGTTGAGTTCAGCGTACGCCGCGACCAGGGAGAGCCCAGCGGCTTCGATCTCGGGGACATGCTCTGGCGGGGAGGGGTGGGTGAGGCCGGGTCGGCAGGGCAGGCACCCGATCAAGGCATGATGATCTACATCTCGGTGGCCCAGCTGATGGACTGCCTCGATGGGCTGCTCAAAAGACACAACAAAACGGCATCCTTCACGGGCGCCGACACTTCTTTCGCACTGACATTCAGGCTGACGAAAAAGGGGATCAGCGTCGCAGCTCGATCCGGACCGGTCGCGCTCGTCAGTCCGGCGGTACTCGCCCGGACCGTGCTTTCCGCAGCCGAATAACTGGCACGCCGTCACCTGGATGTCCTGCCTCCCGATGGGGTCTCGGACGACTATGCGGCCGCGCTGACAAACTTCCGACTCACGGCAAGCGCCTATTGAGGAATCACCTGCAGGGCGGGTGGATGTTGTCTGCGCGACATGCATGTGCGCGCCCTCGCCGAGCAGCAAGCACCTCAGGGGCAGGCCCGGCCGGCCCGCCGAATGGGTTCTCCGGGGCGGGCTCAGCCGGCGTAGAAGAGGTCGTCGACGATGGCGCGGGCGCGGCGGGTGGTGCGGCGGTAGTCGTCCAGCATTTCGCCGACCGTGCCCTCCGCGTAGCCGAGGTAGCGGCCGACCGCGGCCAGTTCGCGGGCCTCCGTCGGGAAGGTGTCCCCGGCGCGGCCGCGGACCAGCATCACCGCGTTGCGGACGCGGGTGGCCAGGACCCAGGCCTCGTCCAGGACCTGCGCCTCCTCGGCGGGGATCAGGCCGGCCTCCTCCGCGGCGGCCAGGGCCTCGCGGGTGCGGGTGGTGCGCAGGGCCGGTACGTCCCGGGCGTGCCGCATCTGGAGCAGCTGGACGGTCCACTCGACGTCGCTGAGGCCGCCGCGGCCCAGCTTCGTGTGGAGGGTCGGGTCGGCGCCGCGCGGGAGGCGTTCCGACTCCATGCGGGCCTTGAGGCGGCGGATCTCGCGGATGGCGTCGTCGCCGAGGCCGTCGGCGGGGTAGCGCAGCGGGTCGATCAGTTCGATGAAGCGGCGGCCGAGGTCGGGGTCGCCGGCGACGGGTGCGGCGCGCAGCAGGGCCTGGCTCTCCCAGGTCAGCGACCAGCGGCGATAGTACGCGGCGTAGGAGGCGAGGGTGCGGACGAGGGGGCCGGAGCGGCCTTCGGGGCGCAGGTCGGCGTCGATGAGCAGCGGCGGGTCCGCGGTGGGGAGTTGGAGGAGGCGGCGCATCTCGGCGATGACGGTCTGGGCGGCCTTCGCGGCTTCCTGTTCGTCGACGCCCTCGCGGGGTTCGTGGACGAACAGGACGTCGGCGTCGGAGCCGTAGCCGAGCTCGTGGCCGCCGAACCGGCCGACGCCGATGACGGCGAACCGGGTGGGCAGGGTGTCGCCCCACTGGTCGCGGACGGCGGCGCGCAGGGCTCCGGCGACGGTGGCGGCGGTGAGGTCGGACACGGCGCGGCCGACCCGGTCGACGAGGGCCCCGTGGTCCGTTTCGGCGGGACTGTCCTCCGTACCGTACGACGCGATGATGTCGGCGGCGGCGGTACGGAAGAGTTCGCGCCGGCGGACCCCGCGGGCGGCGGTGACGGCGGCCTCGGCGCTGTCGGCGCGGCCGACGGCGGCGAGCACCTCCTGCTCCAGGGCTTCGCGCGTACGCGGCTGGAGGCCCTCTGGGTCGCCGAGCAGGGCGACGGCCTCGGGGGCGCGCATCAGCAGGTCGGGGGCGAGGCGGCCGGCGGACAGGACGCGGGCCAGGTTCTCGGCGGCGGCGCCCTCGTCGCGCAGCAGGCGCAGGTACCAGGGGGTCTTGCCGAGGGCGTCGGAGACCTTGCGGAAGCCCAGCAGGCCGGCGTCCGGGTCGGCGGAGTCCGCGAACCAGCCCAGCATGACCGGCAGCAGGGTGCGCTGGATGGCGGCCTTGCGGGTGACGCCGGAGGCGAGGGCCTCCAGGTGGCGCAGGGCGGCGACCGGGTCGGCGTACCCGAGGGCTTCGAGGCGCTGGCCGGCGGCGCGCGGCGAGAGCCGGGTCTCGCCGGGGGCGAGCTGGGCGACGGCGTCGAGGAGCGGGCGGTAGAAGAGCTTCTCGTGCAGGCGGCGGACCACGGTGGCGTGGCGGCGCCAGGCCTTGTTGAGCTCGACGACGGGTTCGGTGCGCAGGCCGAGGGAGCGGCCGAGGCGGCGCAGGTCGGCCTCGTCCTCGGGGACGAGGTGGGTGCGGCGCAGCCGGTGGAGCTGGATGCGGTGCTCCATGGCGCGCAGGAAGCGGTACGCGTCGTTCAGCTGGGCGGCGTCGGCCCGCCCGACGTAGCCGCCGGCGGCGAGGGCGTGCAGGGCGTCGAGGGTGGTGCCGGAGCGCAGGGTGGCGTCGCTGCGGCCGTGGACGAGCTGGAGCAGCTGCACGGCGAACTCGACGTCGCGCAGGCCGCCGGGGCCGAGCTTCAGCTCACGGTCGACGTGGGAGACGGGGATGTTGTCGACGACGCGGCGGCGCATCTGCTGGACGTCGGCGACGAAGTTCTCGCGTTCGGCGGCCTGCCAGACGAGGGGGTTTATGGCGTCGATGTACGCCGCGCCGAGCTCCTGGTCGCCGGCGACGGCACGGGCCTTGAGGAGGGCCTGGAACTCCCAGGTCTTGGCCCAGCGTTGGTAGTAGGCGAGGTGGGAGGAGAGGGTGCGGACGAGGGGGCCGTTGCGGCCCTCGGGGCGGAGGTTCGCGTCGACGGGCCAGATGCTGCCCTCGACGGTGGTCTCGGAGCAGATGCGCATGAGGTGGGAGGCGAGGCGGGTGGCGGCCTGGAGCGCCTTGGGCTCGTCGCTGGTGTAGGCATTGCCGTTGGCTCCGCCGGTCCCGTTGGCTCCGCCGGTCCCGTCGGCTCCGTTCGGTCCGCCGTTCCCGCCGTTCCCGCCGTTCCCGCCGTTCGCGTTCGTTCCGGCGGCGGCTTCCGCGACGAAGATGACGTCCACGTCGGAGACGTAGTTCAGCTCGTTGCCGCCGCACTTGCCCATGGCGATGACGGCGAGGCGGCACCGCGCCGCGTCCTCCGGGGCGGCCGCGCTCGCGATGCGCAGGGCGGCGCGGAGGGTGGCCGTGGCGAGGTCGGCCAGCTCGGCGGCGGTCTGGGCGACGTCGATGGTGCCGCAGACGTCGCGGGCGGCGATGGAGAGCAGGCAGCGGCGGTACGCGACGCGCAGCGCGACGGGGTCGTGCGCCTCGGCCAGGCCCTGTTCGAACTCGGCGAGACCGGGGTGCAGGTCGGCGGCCTCGTAGGTGATGAGGGCGTGCCAGTCGCGGGGGTGGCGGGCGAGGTGGTCGGCGAGGGCCTCCGAGGCGCCGAGGACGCCGAGGAGGCGGTCGCGCAGGGGCTTGGAGCTGGTGAGGGTGTCGAGGAGGCCGGGCCGTTCCCCGGCGGGCTGCGCCTCGGCGAGGCGGGCGAGGCCGCGGAGGGCGAGGTCGGGGTCGGCGGTGCCACCGAGGGCGTCGAGGAGCACCGGGTCGGTGTTCACGGGGGCCAGCGCGTCGGACTCCAGCAGCCGGGCCGCGGCCGAGGGGTCGGTGAAACCGCTGCGCAGCAGCCTCGTGAAGGTACTGCTCCTGCGTCCCGGGACCGTCATCTGGTCGCCTCCCGCGTCCCGCGTCCGTACGTCGCTCACCGCTTCGGCCCTCGCGGGCCTTGGAGGGAGCCTATCCGGAGCAGGCGTTCGACTCACCGGGGAGCGGGTGGGTGCGCCGGTTGTGGCGCAACGTTGCATATCCTGACGCCGATTCTCGTATTGTCAGATTTTTATCTGACTTTCTGTCCTGAAGACTGACCACCTTCGGCTGCCCACCCTCCCCGCCGGGGGCTGCGCCTGCCCGCCGACCGACCGGCCGTGAGGACCCACATGCCCGACGGACACCCCGGCCCGGTTCCTGCACCGCGGCCTGACGCCGGCCAGGCTTACACCACCGCGGGCCACGACCCCGCCTGGTACCCCGTCACGGCCCACGACCCGCAGGGCCAGGTTCACGGGCCGGGCCACGAGCAGCCCCACCCCGGCTACGGGGGCTACGAAGGCTACGGCCCCCAGCACGGCCACATACCCAAGCCCGGCCCCGGCGTACCGGTGCAGGAGCAGCCGTACCCCGGCGGGCACCCCGGCCCGGCGGAGGCGGCGCAGGCGTGGGCGTGGGAGGGCGGGGCCTGGTCCCCGGGTCACGGCATGCCCTCCCCCGCGCCCGGATGGACCGGCGGCCCCGCCACCGGCCCGTCCCCCGCGGCCACTTGGCCCTCCGAGGCCCCCGCACACGCGTCGCCCCGGCCCGGGCAAGGACCCGACGCACAGGCCGGCTTCGACATACCCGCCGCCGACCCGGCACGACAGGAGCAGACCGGGGCTCCGTTCGTCCCCCACCCCCGCACGGGCGGCCCCACCGCCCCCGGCCCCGACCCGGCCCCCGGCCCCGACCCGGCCGCCGACCCCGACCGGGCAGAGGACACCGGACGCCGCGCCACCCGCCGCAAACGCGCGGCCAAGACCGAAGCCCGAGCCGGAGCCAGAACCGCAGCCGAAGCCACGGCCGACCGCGGCAGCCGGGCGCGCCGCCGGGCCCGTACGGACGCCACCACCCCCAACGGACCCGGGGCCGGCGCCGGACGCCGCACCGCGCGCCGGGCCCGTACGGCGAACGGCCCCGGGGCAGGCCCCGCCCCCCGCCTCCGCGGGCGGCGGGTTGTCAAGCTCGTCGGGGGCTTCGCGGCCCTCGCCGCCACCGGCATGTTCGTGCTGCGCGGCTCCGACGCCCTCGCCGGAGTCCGGGCCGGTCTCCCCACCGCCCCCGGATCGGCATCCGCCTCCGCATCCATATCCGCGGCCACGCCCGCATCCGGAACCGCTCCCGGAACCGGGCCCGCAGCGCAGTCCAAGCGCCCGGCCGGATCTCCCGCACTCCCCTCGACCGGGACCGGCTCCGGATCCGGAGCCAGAACCGGACCCGGAACCGGAGCAGCGGCTGCCGCCCCCGGCGCCGACGCCGGCGGCCAGGTCGTCCAGGTCGTCGCCCACCCCGACGACGACCTGTACTTCATGAACCCCGACCTGCGGTACTCCCTCGCCGCCGGCCACCGCCTCACCACCGTCTACCTCACCTCCGGCGAAGCCGACGGCATCAACGCCGGCGCCGCCAAGCGGGCCACCACCCCGCCCGACAAGCCGGCCTACGCCGAAGCCCGCCAGAACGGCATCCGCGCCGCCTACGCCCAGATGGCCACCGGCGACCGCACCAGCGCGTGGAAGCGCACCTCCGTCCCCACCAAGGGCGGCGGCCACGCCGAGGTCGACGTGCTCGTCGCCCGGCCCGAGGTCAACCTCGTCTGGCTGCAGCTCCGCGAGGCCGGCACCGTCTACGACGCCGTGCCCGAGAGCCTGCGCGGCCTGTGGGACGGCAAGGCGGCCCGCCTGGAGCCGGTGCTGGCCTCCGGCAGCCCGGTCAAGCAGCGGTTCTCGTACACCAAGGACCAGCTGGTGCAGACCCTCGCCGGCCTGCTGGGGCAGTACGGGCCGACGACCGTCCGCGCCCAGGACCCGACCCCCGGCCGGTACCCGGACACGAAGAAGTACACCGACCACCAGGACCACTTCTACGGCGCCCGCTTCCTGCAGGCCGCCCTCGCCGCGTACGCGAAGGACGTGCCCGCCACGGACCGTCCGCACTTCGCGGTGCAGAACTACGTCGGCTACTTCAACGGCTCCCTGCCCGGCAACCTGGCCGCCGACGAGGCCAAGGAGAAGCTGGACATCATGGGCATATACGCCTGGGTCGACCGGCAGAACCACTGCGGCAGCACCGCCGGCTGCGGCGACCTCAAGGTCGCCGACCGCCCCGAGGGCAACAACTGGACCTCGTCCATCAACTACGCCCGCGGCTCCGGCACGTCCTGGCTGGCCTCCGACAAGGAGCACGGCCTGTGGGCCTTCAAGGCGCTCGACGGCCAGGTCGCCGTCTGGCACCGGGCCGGGCCGCTCGGCCCCTGGACCGGCCCGCGCCTCCTCCCCGGCACCGGCATGGACCCGGGCGTGTCGGCCGTCGCCCTGCAGGACGGCCGGATCGCGGTCTTCACCACCCGCACCTCCTTCGGCGCCCGCCCCGCGGACTACCGGCGCGAGGTCGTGTACGCGGTCCAGAAGCGTCCGGGGGCGGAGGAGTTCGGCGACTGGCAGTCCCTCGGCACCCCCGAGACCGCCGACGACACCTGGACCTCCGACATCAGCGCCCCGGCCGTCTCGGCCGACGGCACCGGCCGGCTCGCCGCGTACGTACGCGACGGCGCGAACACCCTGCGCGGGCGCGCGCAGCGCGCGGACGGCACCTGGGGCCCGTGGGAGCAGCACGGCGGCACCGACCTGCACGGCACCCCGGCCACCGCGACCGATGCCGCCGGCCGGCGCATGGTGTTCGCGGCGACGACCAGGTCGGTGACCGGCTGGGTGCAGCCGAAGCCGGGCGCCCCGCTGGGGCCGGCGACGCCGACGGGACTGCCTGACACCACGCTGCCGCTGACGGTGGACGGGCGCGAGGGCGGCGTACGCATGTGGTTCCGCAAGCCGGGCTCGGGCGACGTCCGCACCGTCCTGGTCACCGCCGAGGACAAGGCCGGCGGCAGCGGCAGCACGGCCGCCGCCGTCCTGAAGGCGGGCGGCGTCACGGACCTCGGCGGGCTCCAGGGCTTCGGCGCGGTCGCGGCGAGCGGACACGTCCTGGCGGGCCGCGCGGCCGGCGGGCAGCTGGGCTCCGACCTGGGCCGGGGCCGGCCGTGGGCGCGATCGCCGCTGATGTTCGTCGGCGCCCCGGCCGCGGTGCAGACCGGCACGCTGACCGGCAGGGACACGGTCAGCCTGGCCGTCGTCGGGCTGGACGCGCGGCTGTACGTGACCTCCTCGGTCGGCGGGGAGGCGAAGGCCGGGACGAGCGGGAACGCGTACCTGACGCCGTGGCAGCCGGTCGACCCGCGCCCCACCAGACCATGACGAACCACCACGGACGACGCCCATCACCCCCTTCCGGAAAGCTGGATTCGTAGGACGAAATCGGCGGCTGCGGCGAACCAAGTCGCTCGTTTTGGACTCTCTCTGACTGTTCAGCGGTTTTTCCCGTCCGGAACGACCCGAAGGCCAGGCCAGCCGATGCCCCTTGCCCGTCGCCGCTTCCTCCTCGCGGCCCTGCTCCCGGTGCTCACCGTCGGTGCGACGGGCGTGCTCGCCATCGCCACCGGCGAGCAGACGTCGGCCGAGGCCATCCAGGAGGGCGGTCCGGGCACGGCCCTGCCGGCGAGCGTCACGAGCGGCTCGATCGTCCAGGTAGTCGCCCACCCGGACGACGACCTGTTCTTCATGAACCCGGACCTCAGCCGCACCCTCACCACCACCGGCACCGGCACCGGCACCGGCACCACGCTCACCACCGTCTACCTGACCTCCGGCGAGGCCGACGGCCGCAACGAGGCCCGCGGCGGTGCCGCCTGGGACCCGGACCAGCCCGCCGACCGCGCCCACTACGCGGAGGCCCGGCAGAACGGCATCCGCGCCGCCTACGCCCAGATGGTCACCGGCGACCGCACCAGCGCGTGGAAGCGCACCGCGATACCCACCGAGGGCGGCGGCTCCGCCGAGCTCGACGTCCTCATCGCCAAGCCCGAGGTCAACCTCGTCTGGCTGCAGCTGCGCGAGGCCCGCAACCCCACCGCCGAGAACCCGGACAGCCTGCGCGGCCTGTGGAACGGGAAGATACCCGCGCTCGGCGCCCAGCTGTCCTCCGCGAGCCCGGTCAAGCAGCCGTACGCGTACACCAAGGACCAGACGGTGCAGGCGATAGCCGGCATCCTGGCCCGGTACCGGCCGACGACGATACGCATGCAGGACCCGACCCCCGGCCGCTACCCCGACACCGGCAAGTACACCGACCACCAGGACCACATGTACGGGGCCCGCTTCGTGCAGGCCGCCACCGCCGCGTACGCCGAACGGGTCACGGACCGCCCGCGGTTCACCGTGCAGAGCTACCTCGGCTACCACAACGGCACCCTGCCGCACTCCCTGGACCCGCAGACCGCCGAGACGAAGATCGGGTTCCTGAAGACGTACGCCTGGCAGGACCGCGAGAACCACTGCGGCAGCCCCTCCGGCTGCGGCGACCGCAAGGTCGCGGGCAGCCCCACCGGCCGCAACTGGGCCCAGTCCCTGCGCTACGCCCGCGGCGACAACGCCTCCTGGCTGACCGCCGGCACCCCGGGCCGGCTCTGGGCCTTCGCCACCCTCGACGGCCGGCTGGCCGTATGGACCCGGCAGGGCGCCGCCCCCGGCCAGTGGTCCGGCCCGGACCTGCTCCCCGGCGCCGGCATCGACCCGGGCGTCAGCACCGCCCGCCTGCCGGACGGCCGCATAGCGGTCCTGACCACCCGCACCACCCTGCACCCCGACTACCGGCGCGAGGCCGTGTACGCCGTCCAGTCCGCGCCCGACGGCCCGTTCGGCCCGTGGCAGTCACTGGGCACCCCCGAGACCGCCGACGAGGAAGGCACCTCCGCGATCAGCACCCCGGCGGCCTCGGCCTCCCCGGACGGGCGCCTCACCGCGTACGTACGCGACTCCCGGCGCACCCTGCGCGCCCGCGAGCAGCAGCCCGACGGCACCTTCGGCCCGTGGCGGAACCTGGGCGGCGAGGACCTGCAGAGCGACCCGGCGACGGCGACCGACGCCGCCGGGCGGCTCCACGTGTACGCCACCACCGGCAAGACGGTCCTGGCCTGGATCCGGCCCGCCCCGGACGCGCCGCTGGAAGGCCCCTTCCCGACGGGCCTGCCGGCGACCACGGTCCCGCTCACGGTGGCCCCGGAGGGCGCGGGGATCCGCCTGTACTTCCGCCGCCCGGACTCGGGCGTGGTCCGCACGGCCCTGGTCACGGCGGGCCCGGCAGCCGGGGCGAAGCCCCACGTCTCCAGCGTGTCGGAGGTGGGCGGCCGGGCGGGCTACGGCGCGGTCGGCGTGGCGGGCCGCCTCCTGTCGGGCCGGGCGGACCAGGGCACGGTCGGCACGACGGGCCTGGGCGGCCCCCCGGCCTGGGCGGAATCGAAGATGCTCTACGCCGGCGCCCCCTCGGGCATCCTCGAACAGACGGGCGCAACGACCACAGCCGTCCTGGGCCTGGACGCAACCCTCCACATCACCACCACCCCACCCCCCAACCCCAAACCCCCCCACCCCACCTGGCACCACGCGGTACCGCCCGCGCAGTAGCGGGACCACCGCTTCAGAGCGGCGGCAGCAGCTCGACGACCTGGTACAGGTGGTCGGCCTCCGCCGACCACCTGGCGAGGGCTTCGCGGTCGATCAGACGTATCCCGTGCAGCTCTCCCCACTTGACGGCGTCCCGCGTGAACGACCCGTTGGTGACGACGATGGCCGCGCCGGCCTCGTAGACCGGCACGGCCGTGCCGTTGATCTGGTACAGCACGTCGGAACCGACCTTGCGGCCCCGGGTGGTGTGCTTGCACTGCACCGCGATCACCCGGTCGGCGGCGTCCACCGCCAGCACGTCGACCGCCTGGTCCCCCCGCCCACCGATGACCTGCGCCCGGAGGCCGTCCCGTTCGAGCAGCCGGCGCACGACGTCCTCGAACTCGGCCGGAGTCGCGCCGTCGATGTCCTCGACGGAGGGGCTGTATCCCGCCCGCCTCTCCGCACGGTCGGATCCGAGCCCGGCCCGCCAGGCCGCCCTGCGCCGGGCCTCCTCCAGGACCAGGCGCAGCCGCATGTCCCGGTTCTCGCGCTCCAGCCTGCGGACCTCCGCCTCGTACCGCCGCAGCCGCCGTCGGTGGAGGATCCGGGCACCGACCACGAAGGGGAGGGCCAGCAGCAAACCCGAGGTGAGCGAGGCGGACACATCCTGGATCCGCATGAACCCGCTCCCCGGCGCCGCCGAGGCCAACGGCAGCCCCGCAGCCCAGTTGTGGAGCACGGGCACCCCGAGCGCCCCCACGATGACCAAGCCCAGCTTCCACCCCCCGACCACCCGCTCCGGATACTCCGGCCGCCCCCGCCCCACACCGCCGCCCTCCATACCGCCCATACCGCACCCCGTCAGCCGGAGCATAGGGCCGGCCACTGACACCGCCGCCCGGAACACCCCGACGGCCCGCGGCCGGCGAGCGGGGACGCGTACATCGTCCTGCGTAGAAGCCGGACCTACCGAGGAGAAACGACGCACTACGTGACGGATCTCCCCGTAGCTTCGCCGTCACCGGACGTAATCGACGTCCACGCGTGAAGGAACCAACATGGAAGACTCCTCCGAGGCCAGCAGCTCAGCAGCACCGTCGCGGCCGAAGATTCCGTACGGCCGCGTCGCCTACCCGGCCATCGGTTACAAGATGGGGAGCCGGCAGATGGTGACCACCGTGATGAGCCCGGTCACCTACGTCGGGACCGTCGGCGAGCGCGAGAACTGGGACCCGCTGCAGGGGACCGGGACCAACCGCAAGGAGGACAAGAGCCACCGGCAGGCCATCGCCAAGTACATCGAGGAGACCGAGGACTACGTCCTCAACTCGGTCCTCGTGTACTACCGCCCCGACGAAGCCAAGTTCGTGGCGGACGACCCCGAAGCCCCCATCAGCATGGGGACGCTGTACGTGCAGCCCGGGGCGAAGGCCAAGGTGGGGGACGGCGGCCACCGTACCTCCGCCTACGGCGACGTCATCGAGGCCCACCGGCACGGCGACGAGGTGCTCGAACGGCTGCAGGCCAACGGCCAGCCCGTGATCGTGGTGCTGGACGATGACCAAGCGCGTAGGGCGCAGGACTTCACCGACCTGCAGCAGAACGCCAAGCCGCTCAACGCCTCGATCGCACAGTCGATGGATCGCCGTCAGGCGATCAACAAGATCCTGTTGGAGGACGTGCTGAGGGGCGGCCGGGTGCCGGTCTTCGAGGGGGGCAAGCGGGTCGAGTTCCTCACCGACTCCCCCGGCAAACTCTCGCCGAAGCTGACGGGGTTCAAGACGCTGCGGTACGCGACGGGAACGCTCCTCGTGGGAACGGGCGCCCGCTCGTCCCGGACGTGGGACGAGGCCGTCGCAGTCGAGATCGCCACCACCGGGCACGAGCACGCACTCCAGAGGATGATCGACTTCTGGACCGGTTTCGGCACGCTGCCCGACGTTGCCAGCGCCCTGTCGGTCCCCAGCGGTGTCGTCAAGCTGCGCGAGACCACCTGGCTGACCAGCGCCAACGTGCTGTACGCGCTGGCGGCGGCGGTGCGCGAGGTCACTCACGGCACCGACCTGACCATCAAGGAGGCGATGGAGGCGGCCGCGGACATCGACTTCACCCGAGCCGGAAGCACGTTCCACGGCACGCTCGTCGAGCCGCCCCTGTACGAGGGCGGCAATCTGGTGGCCAAGGCGAAGGCCCTGACCGGCCGCGACGCCTGGGAGGGTGCCGCGGAGAAGCTGGCCGCGAAGATCCGACAGAACTGAGGCGGGCGGCGGCCCTGTCGGCCACCCCTGCCACCGAGTCGGACGCTGTGGGGCCCGCGACCGATGGCCACGGGCCCCACAGGAGTTCCGGCGTACAGCCGACGTCCCCGACTACGCTCAGAGGACCGGGAGGTTCTTGCGGAGTTCGAAGGCGGTGACCTCCGAGCGGTATTCCTCCCACTCCTGCTTCTTGTTGCGCAGGAACTGAGGCCGCACCTCAGGGACCTCGGCCGACCGGCGCCCGCCCAGGTCGGACGGCCACGACACCGGTCGTCGTTGGTCGTCGCTGGTCCCCGTGGGCCGCCCTCCGACGGCCCACAGACGGCCCAGCCGGAGCAAGTGCCAGGACAGTCATGCGAGGCTTGGAGCTGAAGCGAAGCGGAGAAGGAGATCGAGTGTCGGACCAGCCCAGCCCTCGCGGGACCTTCTTGAAGATCGCCGACAGCATCAAGGCGCGGATCGCCGTGGACCCACTCATGACCGAGCTGCCGTCGCTGGCGGAAGTCATGAAGGAACACGGGGTCTCCCGCGGTGTGGCACTCCGAGCCTTCCGGGCGCTCCAGCAAGACGGAGTAGCCGAGCCTGCGCCTGGCTCCCGTTGGCGAGTCGTACGCGCAGGGGAGTCGATGGACCGCCGACCGTTGGCCGAGAGGATCGCGGAACTCATCACGGTGGAGAAGCTGGATGTTGGGGCAGCCTTTCTCAGCGAAGGAGAGCTGAGCGCCCGCTTCAAGGTGTCACGCCCGACCATCAGTAAGGCCCTGGCTCAGTTGGAAGCCGCCGGCCTGCTCACCGAAGGGGGGCAGGGTAAGCGCCGGTCTGTGCGGGCCCTGCCTTCCCAGTAGGAGGACTTGAAGTCTTGACCACCGCCACGCTCACCGAATGGGCCTATCCGCTCGCGGAGTCGCTGCTGGCTGAGCCGCTCCCACGCCGCTGGAAGCACTGTCTCGGGGTCGCCGAGCGGGCGCGCGCCATCGCGGAGATCCTGGGCCCGGATGCCGAGCTGCTGGAGGCCGCAGCCGTTCTGCATGACATCGGCTACGCCCCCGACCTGGCCAAGACCGGGTTCCACCCGCTCGACGGTGCACGCTACCTCCGTGACGTTGGCGCCGACGAGCGCGTTGTACGCCTCGTCGCGCACCACTCCTGCGCCTGGATGGAGGCGGAAGCCCGGGGCCTGCGGGAGGAACTGGAGGCGGAGTTCCCGCGGGAGGCGGAGCACCTGGCTGACGCGCTCTGCTTCTGCGACATGAACACCACGCCGGACGGCACGCCCACGAACCCCGTGGACCGCGTGAACGAGATCGCCGGACGATACGGGTCCGACAGCCTGATCGGGAAGTTCATCCGGCGCGCCGAGCCGGAGATCCTGCTGTGCACGGTTCGTGTGCTCACCAGGGTCTCCGCGGCGAGGGCCGGCGTAGCTCAGCCGATGTAGGGCACGCTGCGGGTCACGTCCAAGGCGTGCTCGATCCTGAGCCGCATCGTGGAGTGAATGTCGAGGTCTGCCAGGTCCGTTGGGTTCACCCAGCGGACCTGGGTCGTCTCGCTGCTCGTACGGATCTCCCCGCCGACCGGCCGCGCGCGGAAGCAGATACTGAACTGCTGCCGTGCCTCGCCATCGTCGTAGAGCATCACGTGACCCGGGTCCGTGTAGATGCCGGACAGGTCGAGGATCTCGGCCTTGATGCCGGTCTCCTCCCAGACCTCTCGCACGACGGTGTCGCTGATGGACTCACCCACGTCGTGCCCACCCCCCGGAAGGGCCCAACGCCCGTTGTCAGAGCGCTGGATCATCAGCACCTGTCCGGCGTCGTTCTGCACGAAGGCCACGACGGAGGGGACGACACTATTGGCGGGCGGTGCTTCGGGGTCGTGAAGGTAGTCGATACGTCCCATGTTCATGCTCCCGTGAAGTCGTGATCGGTCACCTGGCGCGCCCGCCCCCAGGTCTGTTCGATGCTATTCGCGTACGTGTCGAAGAGGCCGCCCCCTGGAAGTCGGCGCAGGTGAAGCACCGGCGCCAAGTAGGCCCCGATCCCGTACACGTGGGTGTTCACGAGCATCTCGTCGTCGGCGCGGAACAGGGAGTTGTACAGCGTCGCGTCATGCAGCCGCATCCCGATGTCAGGGTGGCTGGCGAGCAGCGGCCGGTAGTTCATCAGGGCATTCCGGATCTTGCCGTCCATGATCTGGTGCCCCTCGTCGATACCGCGCTGCCGGACGGCATCACAGGCGGGATCCCCGAGCAAGAGCCGAACCTGCGCGTTCTCCGACACTTTGTTCTTCAGGAGCTGAAGAAACAGCGGGTCCTCCGACAGCCAAAGTCCCGCGTAGACCAGCACGTCAACGCGCGTCTTCGCACGGTTGTACATCTCGCGCCAGAGCCCCGGCGGCACCATGTGCCGGTACGGGTAGACCGTCACGATCTCGGCCTTGCTTAGGTCGGTGGATGCGTCGACCACCCGGTCGTCATCCCACAACGTCGTCACCCCGACGCCGAGCTTGGCTGCTACAGCGTACTGGTGACGCCGGTACGGGACTTTCCCTTGCGTGATCCAGCGTTCGACGGTCTTCACGTTGACCTCGATGGCCTCGGCGAGTTGCTGGATGGTCATCCCCTTGGCGAGCAGGGCGGACCGTAAGCGCTCGTTGGACATCTGCACCCCCGGTGGGACGTCTTGGGAGCTCTTGACCGTAGCCAGAAGGCCCCGACCTGTCCATGCACGGGGTAAACAACGCCCCTGACCTGGCGTGATTCTGATTGTGCGCCAGCAAGTCCCGGCGCGAAAGCGAAGAACCTCCGCGGTCCTGCTTGACGAAACTCGATGCGATACCTGTAATAGAGGTATCGCATCGGTTCCGCAAGGAACACGGAGCGGAGCCTTAGCCCCCGCTTGCCCGAAAGGGCTTACGGGGCAAGGCGCCACGCACGACCAGGAGCCCCGCGGTGGTCGGGGGGAGGGTCCCGGATCCCTTGTCAGTTCCGGAGGGCTTAGACCGAAAGGTCACGTCTCCATACGCCTCAACGGGAGCGCGCTCCCAAAGGAGACACCGCGTACTTGCTCGACCGTTTCGCAGCGCTCGCAGCTGCGACCGGTTGCCTCCCCTGCCCGTCCAGTGCCTTTGGCGCTCGTACGGGCGGGGTGGGGGAGCTGGAGTTCTTCCTGCTTCACAACGACGTGCAGCCCCGGCGGGCCAACGCCGGGGCTGCTGTTCGGTCCCGTTCCTGTGTGAGAGGAGCAAGACCCAATGAAGTTCATCGTTGCACGTCAGAAGCCCGTTACCGCGCTGCCGCCAGACCTGGAGCCGACGGACGCGGAGCTGGACGCGATCGAGGCGGAGATGCCGGTCATCTCCGCCGAGGTCGACCTCCTCGACGTGCGGATCGCCCTGCTGGACCGAACGCCGACGGAGCTGGACGAGCGGCGGCTGCGCCGGGCCCGCCGGCGCCTGCTGGCCGCCCGCCGCGACCTCGCCGCCCGTACGGCCGGTGCTCGGGTGCCGGGGGTGGGGGCGTGAGGTTCCTCCGGCGCCTGTTCACCCGCCCCGAGAACCCGTCCCCGCCGCCCGCCGCCCCGGAGGAGCGGGCGGACGACGACGGGATGGGTCCGTCGTTCATCTGGGAGTACGGCGACCTCGACAGCGGTCACGGCTCCCGCAACACCGATGGCGAGGCGGACCGGTGAGCCGCCGGGCGCGAATCGCTCTCGTTGCCGCGCTCGTCGGTGTGGTCGGGATGGCGTTCCGGGTGTCGTGGAACGCACTGCGGGACGTCGCGACGACGATCGGCGCCGACCCCACGGCCGCGACGCTGTACCCGTTCGTCGTCGATGGCCTGATGGCTCTGGCTCTGGTGGCCGCGCTTGTACTGACCGGTGATGACCGCCGGTTCGCGCTGCGGGTGCTGGCCTCATACACGGCCGCGTCGCTGGTGCTGAACTACGTGCACGGTCTGCACGGCCGATCGGGTCAGTGGACCCGACTCGCGGAACTCGCTCCGGTCAACTGGGCGCTCGTGTTGCTTGCCGCGTCGCTCCCGGTCGGGTCGATCTACTTCGGATCGGATCTGGTCGGCAAGGTCCTCCACCACCGCCCGCGCACCCGATCGGATGCGGAGAAAACGACACAGACCAACACGGAACGGTCCATAGCTGACCTGGGCGAGTCGGCGAGCGAAGAGGCCACCCCGGCCGGCCTCCCGGCGGCCGACGAGTCGACTCCGGCCCTCGATCCGGTGCCGGTGCGGCCGGTCGTGGTGGCTGCCGATCGGCCCCGTCCTCGCCGGGCGACCGGTCGACTTCCTGAGTCGGCCCGGTCGACTCGCACCCGTCGTACGGCGGACGAACTTCTCGCCGAGGCACGGTCGCTGACGGAGTCGTGGTCGCCCGATGAACTGACCGCGGATCGGCTCCGTAAGACCCTGCGGACGTCGCCGGCGAATGGCCGGATGCTCCGTGACGCCTTGCGGGGCGAGCGGCAAGCGAACGCCGCCGCTGAGGCGGTGAGCGTCGCATGACCGCCATCCCCGTCTACGTCTGGCGGCTTGCCCCTGAGGGTCTGGCCACGCGCCGGCAGTTACGGGCCGCGGGTCTGCGGCCGGGTGGTCAGCCGGTCGCGGCGGAGGTGCAGCGTCCGCGCTACCGGCGCGGCCCGCTCGTCGCCTACCTCTACCGCGTCGACCTCGCCCTGCCGGTCCGGCCCATGACCCCCGCCAAGCGGGAGGCGCTGGAGCGGGCGAATGCCGCCCGCCGCACCTGCCCGGCCTGCTGGCGGGACGCGGGCTACGTCATCCCGGCCTCGCTCGGGATGTGCGTGCCCTGCGCCTACCCCGACGACGCCCACTCGTCTGCGGTCTGACCTGCCCGGGAAGGGGCTGACCCCATGTTCGCTGAGATCGCCTTCCTGCTCTACGTCGGGCATCTGCTGGCCGACTACCCGTTCCAGACCGACCACCAGGCCGCCCACAAGGCCGCCTGCGGCCGCGCGGGCTGGACCGCCAACCTCACCCACGCCGCCACCCACGTACTGACCTGCGGAGTCCTCTTCACGGTCGGCGGTGTGGGGCTGGGGTGGCATCTTCCGCTACTGCCCGTCGCGGCCGCACTGGCGTGGATCGGTGCCACGCACGCGTTCATCGACCGCCGCTGGCCGGTCGCCGCGTGGATGCGGCTGGCCCGCCAGACCGGATGGGCCGCGCACGGCGGCGCCGCCCACGTCGACCAGACCGCCCACATCCTCGCCCTCACCCTCGCCGCGCTCGCCCTGGCCCTGACTCTCTGACCCCGAGAAAGGGGAGACTGATCGTGAACCACATCCCCGAACCCGTCCACCCGGCCAGCGTGGTCCAGCTCCCGGACGGCACCCACGTCTACGCCGACCACCTTCCGGCCGCCTACACCGGCCCGCAGATCGTCCACCAGCACATCCACCAGGCCCCGCCCGACCGCACCATGCAGCGCGTTGCGCTCGGCTCTGGGGTCGGCGCCGGTGCGGTCGCGGCCGGGGTGTACTTCGGCCCGCTCCTTATCGGCGCCCTGACCGCCATGGCCGCGAACATCGCGTTCCTCGCCTTCCTCGCCCTGGTCCTGGGCTGGGGAGTCCACACGGCCGTCAAGGCCGTCGGCGGCCCCGAGGGCACGCAGGCCGCGAAGAACGTACGCAGGGCCGCCCGACGAAGGGGGCGATGACGTGTTCGCCGCCGGAGACCGGGTGCTCATCGTGGCGTGTGAGGACGACCCGCGGGCCGTGGGCCGTACGGGCCGGATCGTGGATGCGGTCCCGCCCGGGCCACTCACGGCCGGCCGGTGGACCGTCGCCGGTATCGGCCTACTGATCGCCCCGGTCCTTTGCCACGCCCACGAACTCAAGAAGACCCGTTGACCGAAGTGCAGGACTGACGACTGCCCGATCCACCCGGCCACCGTGCCGGGTGGTGAGGGGAGCCGGGACAGTCCCGCGCCGCACCCACACCCCGAGGAGCCCTCAGTGGTCCAGCACACCTACTCCTGCTGCCCGAGCTGCCGCCGCCCCGTCCCCAAGCCCAACCCCCGCAAGTGCCCCAACCCGAAGTGCGGCATGCCCCTCAACCCCTACGCCCGCCGCTAGTCCCAGCCCTGGAAGGAACCCAGTAATGGCGAAGGACCCGAAGTTCACCGCGGGCGAGATCACGCAGATCGCCTGGTACACCGCCCGCATGGCCAAGCGCGGGATCGCCTCGCAGACCGTCTACCAGGGCGACCTGGAACGCAAGGTCGACCGGATCATCGACCGCGCCCGCGAGCGGACCGAGCAGGAGGAACGCGAGGCCGCCGCCGCAAAGCGGCACGGCAAGCGCAGGAAGTAGTTCCGCCCGGGGCGGCCGCCCCTCTCGCCAAAGAACGCGCGGCCGCCCCGGCCTTTCCCCGCCCGCCAACGCAGACAGGACTCCCAGCATGACCGATCAGCACCCCCCGGGCACCCACCTCCACGCCGTCCCCGACCTGGACGACGAGCCCGTCGTGCCGAAGATGGTCGACAACCCCAACCTGCCCGACCCGAAGATCACCGTGGAGAAGCGCAAGCCGGTCCTCGCCTCCTGGCTGACCAACCGGCGTGACTTCCTCGCCACCGCCCGGCACGCGGGCGCCAACCTCGGCTACGCCGCCCTCTACCACGGGGTGCGGCTCCCGGTGTACTCCGCGCGGCTGGCCGTGCGCTCCCCGCGGGGCGCGTGCCGGTTCGTCGCCACCACCAACCGGTGGGTGTGGGACCGGGAGGCCGCGCCGTTGCGGGCGGCCGCGGTCCGCAACGAGGACGCGGATGAGTACATGCGGCTTGCCGGCATGCGCTCCGGCCGGGTCAGGCTCCGCGGCCTGGTCACCCTGGTCGCCGCCGTGTTCGGCATCGGCTTCGCCCTGTGGCTGTACGTCCTGGCCCCGGCGTTCCTGTGGGCGTTCGCGGCCGGCGGGGTGCTGCTGCTGGGCGTGGTCGGGCAGCAGCCCGACGAGCAGGTCATCGGCCCCGCCGTGCTGAAGACCGAGGTGCAGAAGCTGACCGGGTCAATCGTGCTGCGCGGCCTGGACAGCATCGGCAACGCCAAAATCTCCGCCGCCATCAAGAAGGGCGGAGACATGAACGGCCTGCGCTTCACCTCCGAGATCGTGCGCGACGGGCCCGGCTACCGCGCCGACCTCGACCTCCCGTACGGCGTGACGCCGGAGGACATCATGGAGGCCCGCAAGCCGCTTGCCTCGGGTCTGCGCCGCAAGGTCGGCTGCGTCTGGCCCTCCCCGGACCCCACGGAGCACGAAGGGCGCCTGATCCTGTGGGTCGGGGACAAGCCGATGAACGAGACGTCGAAACCGGCCTGGCCGTTGGCCAAGTCGGGGACGGTGGATCTGTTCAAGCCGGTGGTGTTCGGCAACGACCAGCGCATGCGCGACGTCACCGTCACGCTCATGTTCGCCGCGGTCGTCGTCGGATCCATCCCCCGCATGGGCAAAACCTTCCTCATGCGGCTGCTCCTCCTCATCGCCGCCCTCGACCCCCGCGCCGAGATCCACGCGTTCGACTTCAAGGGCACCGGCGACTTCTCCGCCCTCGAACCGGTCTGCCACCGCTACCGCGCCGGCGAGGAAGACGACGACATCGAATACGTCGTCCAGTCCCTGCGCGAACTCAAGGACGAGCTCCGCCGCCGGGCGAAGGTCATCAAGAACCTGCCTCGCTCCCGCTGCCCGGAGTCGAAGGTCACCCCCGACCTCGCGTCGGACAAGTCGCTCGGGCTGCACCCGATCGTCGTCGGCCTGGACGAGTGCCAGGTGCCCTTCGAGCACGAGAAGTACGGCCAAGAGATCGAGGACATCTGCACCGACATCACCAAGCGCGGCCCCGCCCTCGGCATGGTCGGCATGTTCGGCACCCAACGGCCCGACGCAAAGTCCCTGCCGACCGGCATCTCCGCGAACGCCGTGCTGCGGTTCGCGCTGAAGGTGATGGGCCAGCCCGCCAACGACATGATCCTGGGCACGTCGATGTACAAGGCGGGGTACCGGGCCACGATGTTCTCCCGCTCCGACCGCGGCATCTGCTGGATGGCCGGCGAGGGCGACGACCCGAAGATCGTGGCATCCGCGTTCGTGGACGCGGTCGCCGCTGAGGCGATCGTGGCGCGGGCGAGGAAGGCGCGGGAGGAGTACGGCAACGTCACCGGCCATGCCACCGGCGCCGGCCCCGAAGCCGGAACCGGGGCGGACATCCTCGCGGACGTGCTGAAGGTGATCCCCGCGGGTGAGAAGTCGGTGTGGTGCGAGCGGATCGCCGCCCGACTGACCCAGCTCCGCCCCGAGACCTACGCCGGGTGGAAGGGCGAGAACGTCACCGCCGCCCTGAAGCCGTGGGGCATCAAGACCGGGCAGGTCTGGGGCCAGACCGACGACGGCGAGGGCAAGAACCGCCGCGGCATCGACCGCGCCGACCTGGTCGCCGCCATCGCCCGCCGCGACGCCGACCGCGCCGCCTGAACCACCCCGCAACGCCCCGCGCGGGCCCGCTAGACCTAGCGGCCGCCACTGCTAGGTCTAGCACCCCCACTAGCGGCCAAACCAGCCCCTGAGCAGGCACTTAGCACCTAGCAACACCGTGCACGACACCCCGGAAACCGCCCTTTGGACGGGAGGACACCACCCATGCTCACCGCTAGCGTCCTCGCCCTGATCGCCCTCGCCGCCTACGCCGCGCTCTGCGCCACCAGCCCCTTCGCGGACTGCCGCAAGTGCTCCGGCACCGGCGCCATCCTCGCCACCACCCGCACCGGCCGCCCGAAGCCGCCGAAGCTGTGCCGCCGCTGCAAGGGCCGCGGCAAGCGCCTGCGCATCGGCCGCCGCCTGCTCAACCACAGCCGGACCATCCACCGCGCCGGCACCCGCTAAGCGGCACGCATAAAGCCGGTGGCCGCCCGCCATAAGACGGACCCCTCGTCTAGCCGACGACAGGCTGGCGCGGCCACCGGCCCTCGAAACCCGCCTCGAAAGGCGAACCGATCACACCCTACTGGGCCCAACTCCCGCTCTGGAGACCAGCCGTGGCCATCACCATCTCGCTCGTCCTGATCCTCGGACTCGTCCTCGTCTTGCTCCTGCGCTCCGGTGCCCTCGGCTACGGCAGCGCCTTCACCGCGGTCATGTTCGGGTTCTTCCTCGCCTCCACCGGCGCCGCCGGACCCATCAACCAGCTCACCCGCGCCATCGTCCACGCCATCCCCAACCTGTAAGGGACCGCCCGTGTTCGAGATCCGGATCATCTGCGACCCCGCCGACACCGACCGCATCACCACCGCACTCGGCCAGACCTTCACCACCGGAACCGCCCGCGAGTACGCCACCCGCGGCGGCGACCGCACCCGGCTGTACATCACCGCCGACCACAGCGACGGCACCGGCGTCTGGCCGACCCCGGACGAGGCGTACGCCAAGGCCCCGTCCGTGATCAGCGAGATCGGCTGGACCGCCCGCCACGTCCGCGACGCCCTCACGTCCGCCAACCCCGACGACGCCCGCCTCTTCTGGCTCCGCAAGGCCGCCGCGCTGGACCGCATCGCCCTGGACGACACCCGCCACGGCGCCGAAGGCAACGCCCTCGTCGCCGCCATCGAAGCCGCCCACCAATTCCGCACCTTCGACGCCAAGGCCCCGGACATCTACGGCGACGGCCCACACGACGCGGACAGCGACGAGGCGTTCATGAACCCCCGCGGCTACGTCCGCCAGGAATACACCCACTGGATCAACCACCAGTAGCAACACCCGTGACCGGCCTGTTCGGCCGCCCCACCGGCACCATCCGCCACCGCTGACCCAAACCCTAGGAGCTTCTGTGTTTGAGGACGACTCCGCCTCCGAGGTAGTCACCGTCGAGCTCGACTGGGTCGACCTCGACGTGCCCTACCGCCGCGACATTACGCGCCGCCAGCTCGGCCAGCTCCTCTTGCAGTTCGACGACATGGCCGACATCACCGCCGACCAGTAGCCAGCCCAAGCAGGCCGAAGGCGGCCCCCTTCACGCCAATGACCGGGGCCGCCTTCATCCAGCACTCATCACAGAACTGGAGATATCCAGCATGACCTATCACCCCCCGTCCACGCTGCTGACCGCAGCATTAGCTACCGCCGCGCGCGGCTGGCCCGTGATCCCGCTCCGCCCTGGCTCCAAGGTGTCCGCCCTCCACGGCGAGACCCGTTGCCCCGGCACTGGCGACTGCGCTGACGGGCACGCCAAGCCCGAACAGCGCGCTACCACCGACCCCGACCGGATCCGTGCCGCGTGGGCGACCGGAGCGTTCAACGTGGGGTTGGCCACCGGCCCGGCCGAGCTGGTCGTCATCGACCTGGACGCCCCCAAGCCGTCCGACCCGCCGGACACGCTCCACGGTCGCGAGATCCTCCACAGCCTGTGCACGTCCCTGGGCGAAACCCTCCCGGACACCCACACGGTGGCCACGCCGTCCGGCGGGCTGCACCTGTACTTCACCGCCCCCGCGGGCACCCGGCCGCGCTCCACCCAAGACATCCTCGGCCGGCACATCGACACCCGAGCCTGGGGCGGCTACGTCGTCGCCCCCGGCAGTACGGTCCCCGCCGGGTGCTACGAGATCACCGACGACCGGCCCCCCGCCCCACTCCCCAGCTGGGTGCACACCCGACTGACCGCCCCGCCCCGGATCAAGGCCGTTCCCCTGCACCCGCGTACCACGGGAGCCGCTACGGGGCGCCGTGCCGCCTACGCGGCGGCCGCCCTGCGCAACGAGACCGCCAACGTCGAATCGGCGGCCGAGGGCGGACGGAACAAGGCGCTCGTCAGGGCCGCGCGGGCCCTGGGGCGGCTGATCGCGTCTGGCGACCTCGACCGCGGGGAGGTTGAGCAGGCTCTTAGCTGGGGGGCGGAAGCGGCCGGCCTGAAGCACTACGAATACCGCTCCGCCATCACCAGCGCCCTCAACTGGTCCATCGCCAACAACCCCCACGCCCGGGCAACGGCATGACCGCCCGCGAACACCCCCCGGCTAAGAGCCCTCCCGACACCCCCACCGGCACCCGCCCCGCCGAACCGGCCCCCGCTCTGGCCGGTAGTAGCGCGCCGAAGGTCGTCGCCCGTCAGGGCGTCCCTTCTGCTGTTCGCCCTGACCCACACCCGGGCGACGGCCGGTACGTCGTCGCCATCCTGCACATCCGCACCCCGCACCAGGCCGTGCCCTCGGCCCGGTCGGTGTGCACGTGCGGGTGGGACGAAACCGCGTACGGCCCCCGCCAGATCCACGCACTCATCCAGCGCCACAACGACCACCGCAGCGCATGCCCGCTCAGGGCCACCCAGGAAGCGAGGAACGCCGCATGACCGCCACCCTCCCCGAGCAGGGCACCACGGCCACCGACGGCGCCGCGCTGCTGGACGACGTCGAACGCTTCCACCGACGGTTCAACGTCTTCCCCACCGAGGGCGCCTACGTCGCCGTGGCCCTGTGGGACGCACACGCCCACCTCCTGGACTGCTTCGACGCGACCCCGCGTCTGGCGTTCCTCTCCCCGGAACCCGGGTCGGGGAAGTCCCGCGCACTGGAAATCGTGGAAACCCTCGTTCCCGCGCCGATGGTCGCCGTCAACGCGTCCGCCGCCGCGCTCTTCCGCGCCGTCTCCATGGGCGACGGCCGCCCCACCGTCCTCTTCGACGAGATCGACACCGTCTTCGGCCCCAAAGCCGGGGACAACGAGGAACTGCGCGGGTTCATCAACGCCGGACACCGCCGCTCCGGGGTGATGTACCGGTGCGTCGGGGACGGCGGCAACCAGACCGTGGTGCCGTTCCCCTCGTACTGCGCCGTCGCCGTCGCCGGACTCGGGTCCCTGCCCGACACGATCCTGACCCGGTCGGTCATCGTCCGGATGCGGAGGCGGGCCCGCAACGAGCACGCCGAACCCTTCCGCGCCCGCCTCCACACCACCGAGGGCCACGCCCTGCGTGACCGCCTCGCCGCGTGGGCCGACACCATCCGCGACCGCATCAGCGGCGCCTTCCCCGTCATGCCGGACGGGGTCACCGACCGGCCCGCGGACGTCTGGGAACCCCTCCTCGCCGTCGCGGACGCGGCCGGCGGGGACTGGCCCGAGCGAGCGCGAGCGGCGTGCGTGGAACTGGTCACCGCGGCACAGAGCGACGACAAGGCCAGCCTGGGCGTCCGCCTGCTCACCGACCTGCGGGACCACGTCTTCGGGGACATCCCCCGACTGCCCACCGCTGCCGTCCTGGAGCAGCTCAGGGCCCTGGACGAAGCGCCGTGGGGGGACATCAACGGCCGGTCCATCGACGCCCGCCAGCTGGGCCAGATGCTCCGGGAGTACACCACCGCCGACAGTCGGCCCGTGGTCGCCCGGAACATCAAGATGGGCGGCGCCGTCCTCAAGGGCTACTACGCCGCCGACCTCGCCGACGCCTGGACCCGGTACTGCCCGCCGCCCACCCCCCTCCCCTGAAAGAGCGCTACCAGCGCTACCGCCGCTACCTCGCAGGTCAGGGCACCTGCCGGAGGTAGCGGAACCACCCCAGGTAGCGGCAAACACCCGCTACCACGCCACCCCGGCCGCCCGGCCGGGGTGGCGGAGTCATCCGCTACCGCTACCCGATCCGCTACCAAAAACATGCCCCTGACCTGCGCGGTAGCGGAGTAGCGGCAGTAGCGGACTTCTCGGAGGGGTACCAGCCCCGGCTGCGAACGGAGGGACCACCCTGAACGCCCTACCGCCCCGCTTCTTCAAGCCCGAGACCCTCGCCGAACTGCTCGATGTGCCCGTGGAAACCGTCTACCAGTGGCGCAAGAAGCGCACCGGCCCCCCTGGATTTCGCGTCGGCAAGCACACCCGCTACGACCCCGCCGACGTCCACGCGTGGATCGCCGAGCAGAAGCGCAAGGACATCAGCCAAGCCGCCTAACCAACCACACCACCGCCGAGGGCGGGCCCACCCGGGCCCGCCCTCGGCGCTTCCTCAGAAAGGCCCCTACGTGGCAGGCCACATCCAAGACCGGTGGTTCAAGACTGAGCAGGGAGCCGACGGCAAGCCCTACCGGGTCAAAACCGACCGCTACGGCAGCGGCATGCGCTACCGCGCCCGGTACATCGGACCGGACGGGACGGAGAAGTCCAAGAGCTTCCCCGACAGGCAGAAGCGCCTTGCCGAGAAGTGGTTGGCGCACATCGAGGCGGACATGTCCCGGGGCCAGTACATCGACCCGACCGCCGGGCGGATCACGTTCCGGGAGTACGGAGAGAAGTGGCTCGCGTCGCTCACGACGGACGTGACCACTCGGACGTCGGTCGAGGTGCAGATCCGCAAGCACGCGTTCCCGTACCTCGGCACACGGCCGCTCGACTCGTTCCGGCCGGAGCACATTCGCGACTGGCTCAGCGAGTTGGAGCAGGTACTGCCGGTTTCCTCGTACCGGCGCGTCATCTTCGCGAGCGTATCCGCCGTGCTCGCCGCCGCTGTGGACGACGAGCTGCTGGCGAAGAACCCGTGCAAGGCCCGTACGGTCCGGGCGCCCGCTCCGGTCCCTCCGCGGGTCAGGCCGTGGACGCCCGAACGGCTCTTCGCCATCCGGGCCGCGCTGCCGAAGCGGTACCGGGCGATGGCCGATGCCGGAGGCGGCCTGGGGCTGAGGCAGGGTGAAATCTTCGGTCTGCCAGACGACCCAGATGACTTCCGGGGTGAATGGCTTCGGGTGGCCAATCAGGTGAAGGTGGCAAACGGGCACCTCGTCTTCGGTCCGCCCAAGCGGGAGAAGGAACGGGATGTGCCGCTCCCCCGCCGCATCGCGCAGGTGCTGCTGGAGCACCGCGAGGAGTTCCCGCCGGTAGACGTGACGCTCCCCTGGCTGAAGCCGGACGGGCCGCTCGTCACCAAGCGGCTGCTGTTCTCCCTCCCGGGCGGGGGCGCGGTGCGGCGCACCGACTTCAACACCCGTGTGTGGAAGTTCGCCCTCGTACAGGCCGGGGTCATCCCGGAGCCGCGGCCGGGCGAGCGCCACCAGGCGGCGCGCGAGCATGGGATGCACGCGCTGCGGCACTTCTACGCGTCCGTGCTGCTGGACTCCGGGGAGAACATCAAGGCGCTCAGCACCTACCTCGGACACGGCGACCCCGGGTTCACGCTCCGGGTCTACACACACCTGATGCCCAGCAGCCACGAGCGCACGCTGAGGGCCGTGGACGAGGTCTACAAGGCCGCCGATCCGACGACTGACGGCCCACAGACGGCCCAGGAGGGGTGAGACGGGTCCGGGCCGGCGGCTGACTGCCGCCGGCCCGGAGTGCCGTCTGACTGGGATACTGCCGCTGAACTGCGGTTACAGGACCGGGAGGTTCTTGCGGAGTTCGAAGGCGGTGACCTCGGAGCGGTATTCCTCCCACTCCTGCTTCTTGTTGCGCAGGAAGAAGTCGAAGACGTGTTCGCCGAGGGTTTCGGCGACCAGCTCGCTCTTCTCCATCAGGGAGATCGCCTCGCCGAGGTTCTGCGGGAGGGGCTCGATGCCCATCGCGCGGCGTTCCGCGTCCGACAGCGCCCACACGTCGTCGTCGGCGCCGGCCGGGAGTTCGTAGCCCTCCTCGATGCCCTTCAGGCCGGCGGCCAGGAGGACGGCGTACGTGAGGTACGGGTTGGCGCCCGAGTCGATCGAGCGGACCTCGATGCGGGAGGAGCCCATCTTGCCCGGCTTGTACATCGGGACGCGGATCAGCGCCGAGCGGTTGTTGTGGCCCCAGCAGATGTAGGAGGGCGCTTCGCCGCCGGAGCCGGCGGTGCGGGAGGAGCCGCCCCAGATCCGCTTGTACGAGTTGACCCACTGGTTGGTGACGGCCGAGGTCTCCGCCGCGTGGCGCAGCAGGCCCGCGATGAAGGACCGGCCGACCTTCGAGAGCTGGTACTCGGCGCCGGACTCGTAGAAGGCGTTGCGGTCGCCCTCGAAGAGGGAGAGGTGGGTGTGCATGCCGGAGCCCGGGTACTCGGAGAAGGGCTTCGGCATGAACGTGGCCTGGACGCCCTGCTCCAGGGCGACCTGCTTCATGACCAGGCGGAAGGTCATGATGTTGTCGGCGGTGGACAGGGCGTCGGCGTAGCGCAGGTCGATCTCCTGCTGGCCGGGGGCGCCCTCGTGGTGGCTGAACTCGACCGAGATGCCCATGGATTCGAGCATGGTGATCGCCTGGCGGCGGAAGTCCATGCCGACGTTCTGCGGGGTGTGGTCGAAGTAGCCGGAGTTGTCCGCCGGGACGGGGCGGGAGCCGTCCAGCGGCTTGTCCTTCAGCAGGAAGAACTCGATCTCCGGGTGGGTGTAGAAGGTGAAGCCCAGGTCGGAGGTCTTGGCCAGGATCCGCTTCAGGACGAAGCGCGGGTCGGCGAAGGACGGGGAGCCGTCCGGCATGAGGATGTCGCAGAACATGCGGGCGGTGCCGGGGGCCTCGGCGCGCCACGGCAGTATCTGGAAGGTTCCCGGGTCCGGCTTGGCGATCATGTCGGACTCGTAGACCCGCGCGAAGCCCTCGATGGCCGAGCCGTCGAAGCCGATGCCTTCGTCGAAGGCCTGTTCCAGCTCGGCCGGGGCGACGGCCACGGACTTCAGGAAGCCCAGCACGTCGGTGAACCACAGGCGCACGAAGCGGATGTCGCGCTCCTCCAGCGTCCGGAGGACGAATTCCTGCTGCTTGTCCATGCCTTCATCCTCGCAGTTCAGACGGCTTGTGCACCACCGCTCCCAGGGGTGGGCGCACAGGGGGCGGGCCCAGTATCGCCAGTCGTGGTTTCCGCCACATTACGCACCCCGCAAAGGTCGTGGCACCCCGCACTGACCTTGGACCCGTCATGAGCACTACCATCTGCGGCCATGGGGGGACGGGAGCACACGCGGCACGGGCGCATCGGGCGTCACCTGCCCCGCCGTACCCTCATCGCGGTCGCCCTCTCCGTACTGCTCGGCGCGCTGCTGCTGTGCGTACGCCCGGGTGAGCCGCACGCCGTGACCGCGGCCGGAGCCGGGGCCGCGGGCGCCGGGGCCGGGGCGCCTTCCGGGGCCGTCCTCGCCGGTCACGTGCATCCGCCCGCGCCCGCGCACGCCGTCTGCGCGTCGCACGACGGCCTGCCGGGCTGCTCCCCCTTCTCCCACGTCACGCCCGGCGTCCTGCCCGCCCCGCCGCCCGCCGTTCCGGTGGCGGCGGCCGTCGCGGCCCCCGTCGCGCGCGTCGCCGACGCCGGGCGGGCCCGCCCGCACGACGCCCTCGCCCGGGCCCCCGACCTCCACGCCCTCCAGGTGTTGCGGACCTGATCGGTCCGGGGCGCTGCCACCCCGCGCCCCCGACCGGATCCACACCTCCACCCCCCTCAGCAAAGGACAAGGGCACATGGCCGGCACCACCCGGAACGACCAGCACTCCCCCCAGGCGCGCATAGCCGAGATGCGCCGGGCCGAAAAGGCCCGCGAGCGCCGCAACAAGACCATCGCGATCACGGCCGCGGTGGCCGTCGTCGCCGGCCTCGTCGGCTTCGGCGCATGGGTGCTGATCGACCAGAAGAACAAGGAGAAGGCCGACGCCGCGGCACTCGAAGCCGCCCGTACGGCCCCCATCGCCCAGGAGCAGACCTGGGAGGCCAAGTCGCTGGGCCGCAACCACGTCGAGACCCCGGTGACCTACCCGATGAACCCGCCGGTCGGCGGCGACCACAGCCCCCGCTGGATGAACTGCGACGGCGACGTCTACCACGAGCCGGTCCCGCAGGTGAACGCCGTGCACTCGCTGGAGCACGGCGCGGTCTGGGTGACGTACAACGACAAGGCCCCGCAGGCCGAGGTCGACAAGCTCGCCGAGACGGTGGCGAAGACCCCGTACTCGCTGATGAGCCCGGTCAAGGAGCAGTCGGGCGCCATCGTGCTGAGCGCGTGGGGCAAGCAGGTCGCCGTGGACAGCGCGTCCGACCCCCGGGTGAAGCAGTTCTTCACCAAGTACGTGCAGGGCCCGCAGACGCCCGAGCCGGGCGCGGCCTGCACCAACGGGCTGGCCGGCAAGTGAGGCGTACGTACTGGGCCGCGGGCACGGCGGTCCTGCTCGCGCTCGGGTTCGCGGTGGCGGCCACGGTCGCCGCCGCGAGCGGCAGCTCCGGCTCCGGTTCCGGGGCCGGATCGGCGCGCGAGCAGCGGACGCCCGCCCTGTACTCGCCGGACGCGGGCTTCGCCCGGGACATGGCGGTGCACCACCAGCAGGCGGTGGAGATGTCCTTCGTCGTGCGCGACCGCACGCAGGACGAGGCGGTCCGCAGCCTCGCCTACGACATCGCCAACACCCAGGCCAACCAGCGCGGCATGCTGCTGGGCTGGCTCGACCTGTGGGGCCTGCCGAAGGTGCTGGCCGGCGAGCCGCCGATGTCGTGGATGTCGACCGGGGACGGCGCGGGCGGTCACGGCGGCGGCCACGGCGACGGCAGCGGCCACGCCGGGCACGAGATGGGCGGCGTCACCGCCAAGCCGGGCGCGCTCATGCCCGGCATGGCGACCAAGGACGAGCTCGCCGCGCTCGGCGCCGCCCAGGGCCGGGACGCGGAGGTGCTCTACCTCCAGCTGATGACCGACCACCACAAGGGCGGCGTCGCCATGGCCCAGGGCTGCGCGACCCAGTGCCGGACCCCGGCCGAGCGGGCGCTGGCCCAGGGCATGGTCGACGCCCAGCAGTCGGAGCTCACCCTGATGGCGGACATGCTGCGACAGCGCGGGGCTGCGCCGCGCGGGTGACGGAACCCGCCCGTACGGTGGTGGGGGGGGGCCCTTCCCCGGCCCTCCCACCACCGGCCTCCCGAGGGCGTCGACGAGGCGGGCGCGACCGCGCCCGGCCGCCGCAACGGCATGCTCAGGAGGTTCCCCTATGACCACCGCGGCAGAAATCATGCACCCCGGAGCGCAGTGGATCCCCGCCACGGAGACCCTGGACCGGGCCGCCGAACTCATGGGCCGGCTGGGCGTGGGCGCGCTGCCCGTCAGCGACGCCGACGAACGGCTCTGCGGCATCATCACCGACCGCGACATCGTCGTGAAGTGCGTGGCCAAGGGCCACGACCCGGCGAAGATCACCTGCGGCGACCTGTGCGAGGGCACCCCGCGCTGGATAGCCGCCGACGCGGACGTCTCCGCCGTCCTGGACGAGATGGAGTCCCACCAGATCAAGCGGCTCCCCGTCATCGAGAACAAGCGCCTGGTCGGCATGATCAGCGAAGCCGACCTCGCCCAGCACCTCCCGGAAACACAGCTCGCGGAGTTCGTCGAGAAGGTCTACGCCCGCCGCTGAGGAAGCGCCGCAGCGCCGGGGGATGCGCTCAGGACCGCTCGCGCCGTCAGGGCCGGGCGGTCCAGCATGACCAGGTGGCCCGCGGGGGCGGCGGTCTCGAAGCGGGCGCCGAGGGCGGCCGCCAGACCCCGCTGGCGGTCCAGCCAGTTGTGGGCCGCGGCCGAGCCCGAACCGTCGTACCCGGCGAGGACCGTGGCGGGGGCGGTCAGCGGCCGGCTCGTCCGCAGCGCGAGGAGCTCGGCGGCCATGTCCGGGTAGCGGGCGTTCTCCAGCAGGATCCCGCGCCACACCCGGCCGGTGCGGTAGCAGCGGCGTACGAGGTCCCGCGCGGCCGGGTCGCCCCCGCCGGTCCGGGACAGGCGCACGGCGGCCCACCGGGCCGCGGGCCCCGCGGCGGCCGGGATGCCGGCGGCCGTCAGGGCCCGGCCGAGCGCACGGGCCGCACCGGTGCGCAGCCCGGCGGGCAGGACCGTACGGGGCTGCTCCTCCACGCTGCCGTCGACGAGGACCAGGGCGGCGGTGCGCTCCGGGTACAGGCGGGCGAAGGCCTCGGCGTGGAAGGCGGCGATGGAGTGCCCGACCACGGTGACCGGAACCCCGCCCGGGCCGCCCAGCGCGTCCAGCAGCCCGGCGATCCGGTGGGCCTCCCCGGCGGCGGTCGGCGGGGCGGCGGCGGGACCGCTCAGGCCGTGCCCGGGCCGGTCGAACCGGATCACGGTCCGGCCGGCGGCGGCGAGCAGCGCCGCGACCGGGTCCCAGTCGAACCAGGCCATGGCCAGCCCGGCGCTCAGCACCACGGGCGGCCCGCTGCCCTCGGCGACGGCGTGCAGCGGGACCCCCTCCACCACCACGTGGAGCGGGACCCCGTCCGCCGACCGGACGAAGCGCGGCGGGACGCCCGGGGCCGTCACGTACGGCGCTCCCGGTGCACGGAGTAGGCCAGCAGTCCCAGCCAGAGCGCCACGAGCAGCACCTGCATGCGCTGCCCGGCCCCCAGCGCCCAGGTGCCGCGCCCGGCGGTGAACAGGGCGATGGCGGTCAGGGTCCAGGCGGTGGCGAGGAGCTCCAGGACGACCAGGGTGGGCCCGTATTCGGCGAGCGGCGCGAAACGTCCGTAACGGCGGGCGGCGACGGTGAGGGCGACGATCCCGACGAGGGCGCCGGTCATGGCGAGGCTGCTGCTGACGGCATGGGCCTGATGGGTCGCCGGAACCAGCCCGGCGGTCTCCAGGGCGGCGCACTCCGGGTCCACGGTGGGGGTGCAGCTCAACGGCAGCCAGGCGTCGGCGGCAGTGGCCGCGCCGAAGAGGGTGACCCCGGCCCAGCCGAGGACGGCCCAGGCGCGGCGGGAGTCGGCGTACCAGCGGAGCCGGACGAGGGCCAGCAGGCCGCCGGTGAAGGCGAGCACGCCGGCGGTGAAGTCGGTGGCCCGGAAGAGCCCGCCGAGCGGCTGGTCCTGCGCGGCGAGCTCGCTGACGTACGTCTCGATGGGGTTCAGGCCGGTGGAGAGGACGACCTCCATGACCCAGGCCGTGTAGGCGGTGGCGGCCAGGCCGATCAGAACGGCGATGGCCTGCGGCCCCCTCGGCCTCCCGAACCTCCCGCGTCCCCCGCGTGCACCGGAGGTCCCGGCGTCCCTGGTGTCCCTGGTGTCCCCGGCGCCGCGGGGGCCCCCGGCCCCGACCTCCCCGGGGCCGTCGGAGCCCCTGCGGCCCTCGCGTTTCGCCGTTCCGCTTCGCCCCGATTTCCTTACCCTTGCGGCTTTCGTGGTCATGTTCCCCATCATCCTTAACACGGCCGTCCCGGCCCTCCGTTCGGATACCCACCCGGGGTAGGGTTCCGGGGATGGGCGCGCCCCGTTCCGCGCACAGCCCCGCGAGTCGCCCGGCGGCGTCCCGGCCGTCCGAGTCGGTCCCACGCCTTGGATGACGTGCCCCCGGCCGCTCGCGTTGCCTCGCCCCCCGAGTGCGACGGGCCACACCCCTCCCCACCGCGCCACGCCACCGGACCCGACCGAAGCGGGCACGGGATGTCGGGTCCGGCACCGCGGCCCGTTCCTACGGTGGGGACCGCACAGAGGAAGGAGGCCGGGATGCTGGAGCAGCTGAACCGGGCCGTGGACCACATCGAGGACCACCTCCACGGCGACGTGGACGCGGCCGAGCTGGCGCGGATCGCCATGACGTCGGAGTACCACTTCCGGCGGCTGTTCTCCGCACTGGCGGGGATCCCGCTGTCGGAGTACGTCCGGCGCAGGCGGCTCACCGTCGCGGGCGCCGAGGTGCTGGCCGGCGAGCGCACCCTGCTCGACATCGCCGTACGCCACGGGTACACGTCCGCCGAGGCCTTCGGCCGGGCGTTCCGCGCGGTGCACGGCACCGGCCCGGGCGAGGCGCGGCGTACCGGTGCGGTCCTGCGCGCGCAGCCCCGGATGTCCTTCCGCCTCGTCGTCGAAGGGAGTACGACCATGCAGTACCGGATCGTAGAGAAGGCGGAGTTCCGGATCGTCGGGCGGAGGGCGCGGGTGCCGCTCGTCCACGAGGGGGTGAACCCGGCCATCGTCTCGTTCGTCGAGGCGGTCGGACCGGAGCTGGCCGAGCGGATCACCGGGCTCTCCGACCAGGAGCCGGCCGGCATCGTCTCGGTGACCGAGCACCTGGGCGACAGCCGCGAGGAGGGCGTCGAGCTGGACTACCACCTCGCGGTGGTCACCGGCGCGGGGTCCGCCGAGATCCCGGCGGACCTCGACGTCCGGGTCGTCCCGGCCGGCGCCTGGGCCGTCTTCGCGAACACCGGCCCGTTCCCGCAGGCCCTGCAGTCCCTGTGGCGGGACGTCTACACGCAGTGGTTCCCCTCCAACCCGTACGCGCTGCGGCCCGGGCCGGAGATCCTGCGCACCCCGCGGTCGGTGGACGGGGCGGACGTGACGACCGAACTGTGGATCCCCGTGGAGCGGACCTCGGCCTGACGGGGGGCCACAGGGCGACCGGTCCTGCCCTCCGCGCCCCGCGGAGGCCAGGACCGAAAGCTTTTGGTCACGCACGAAGCACCGTGGCAGTCTTTCCGATCATCAGACCGCCTGCTTCGATCGAACGAGGACGTTCCCGCCGCATGAGCACGCCTCCGAACCCGCCCGGCCCGTCCGACCCGCCCGGCCCGTCCGGCCCGCCCACGGAGCCCGAGGGCACGCCCGTACCCCAGCCGGAGGCGACCCCGACGCCCACCCTCTCGCCGGACGAGCCCGCGGACGCCCCTGCCGGGACCGCTCCGACGCCGACGCCGACGCCGACGCCCGACCAGCCGGAGCCGGACGAAGCAGCGCCCCCGCTCTCCCTCACGAAGACCCCGAACCCTGCGCCGACCCCGGCCCCGGCGCCCGCCCCTGCCCCGACCCCGACCCCGGCCCCGGCCCCGGCCCCGGCAGAGCCCGCCGCCACCCCCGCCATCCCCGCCACCGAGCCCGCCCCGGCCGCCGCCGCGGCGAAGGCCGACCCGTGGGCCACCCCGGCTCCGGGATCCGCCCCCTCCCCCTCCCCCTCCCCGGCCCCGGCCCCCGCCGCCCACCCCGGCTTCGCCGCGCCCTCCCCCGCGCCCGGTTACGGCGGGCCCGTGCCGCCGGCCGGGGCCGTACCGCCCGGCGCGCCCGGGCCGTGGGGTGCGCCCGGAGCCGGCAGCCCCTGGGGGGTCCAGCCCGCGCCCGTCACCAACGGCCTGGCCGTCGCCGCTCTCGTCGTCGGCCTGATATCGCTGCCCGTCGGCCCGATCCCGTTCGTCTTCTGGCTCGGCGCCATCCTCGGCGTGACCGCCGTCGGCCTCGGTATCGGCGCCGTCACCCGAGCCTCCTCCGGCGCGGGCCGCAAGGCCATGTCCGTCGTCGGCACGGTCCTCGGCGTGCTCGGCATCGCCGCCTCCATCAGCGGGTACTTCATCACCCAGACCGTGATCGACCGCCTCGCCGACCGGGCCGCCGAGATCCACTTCGAAGACCCCGAACTCGGCCCGGGCGCCGAGGAGCCCTGGCCGCCGAACCCGTCTACGCGCCCCACGCTCCCCCTGCCGAAGCCGTCGCGCTCCGCTCCGCCCACGGGCCCCGGCATGACCACGCCGCTGCCGTTCGGCGAGACGTACACGTACCCGAACGGCATCAAGGTCAGCCTGTCCGTGCCGAAGGAGTACGTGTCGAAGAACAGGTACTCCACCGTCGGCAACGCGGTGCAGATCACGCTGACCATCACCAACGGCACGGCCGAGAACCACAACGTCATCCACGCCGTGCCGGAGGTCCGCGACGACAAGGGCATGACCGCGAAGCTCGCCTTCGACGGCGGCGACATGCCCAAGTTCATCCGCGGCGACATCCTGCCCGGCCAGTCCGCCAGCGGGATCATCACCTACGAGGTGCCCGAGGGCACCACCAGCCTGAACGCCTCGATCTCCCCCGGCATCCTGATGCCCAGCGCGAAGTTCGCCGGCCCGATCGGCTGATCCGACGGCAACCGAGGGGCGGCTGCGAGGCCGCCGGATGCCTTGCGGCACGGGGCTTCCAGGACATCGCGTCAGAAAGACGATTACACTGGGCCCCGTGCCTCAACTACGCCTCGCGCTGAATCAGATCGACTCGCACGTCGGCAACGTCTCCGCCAACGCCGACTCCGTCGTCCACTGGACCCGGCACGCCTCCGAGCAGGGCGCCCACCTCGTGGCGTTCCCCGAGATGATGCTGACCGGGTACCCCGTCGAGGACCTCGCCCTGCGCTCGTCCTTCGTCGAGGCCTCCCGCGCCGCCCTGGGCGGGCTCGCCGAACGGCTGGCGGCCGAGGGCCTGGGAGAGCTGCCGGTCGTCGTCGGCTACCTCGACCGCTCCGAGCGGGCCGCCCCGCGCCTGGGCCGGCCGGCCGGGTCCCCGGAGAACGCGGCCGCCGTCCTGCACCGCGGCGAGGTGGTGCTCCGCTTCGCCAAGCACCACCTTCCCAACTACGGCGTGTTCGACGAGTTCCGCTACTTCGTGCCCGGCGACACCCAGCCCGTGATCCGCGTCCGCGGCGTCGACGTGGCCCTGGCGATCTGCGAGGACCTGTGGCAGGACGGCGGCCGGGTGCCCGCCACCCGCTCCGCCGGGGCCGGCCTGCTGATCTCCGTGAACGCCTCCCCGTACGAGCGCGAGAAGGACGACGTCCGCCTGGAGCTGGTGCAGAAGCGGGCCCAGGAGGCGGGCTGCACCCTGGCCTACCTCGCGATGATCGGCGGCCAGGACGAGCTCGTCTTCGACGGCGACTCCATCGTCGTCGGCGCCGACGGCCGCGTGATCGCCCGCGCCCCGCAGTTCTCCGAGGGCTGCGTCCTGGTCGACCTCGACCTGCCCGCGGCACTGGCCGACGCCCCGGAGGGCACCGTCGACGACGGGCTGCGGATCGACCGCGTGATCCTGTCCGAGGAGCCGGTCGAGCCGTACGAGCCGGCCGTCCCCGGTGGTTACGCCGACCGCCTCGACGACGACGAGGAGGTGTACGACGCGCTGGTCGTGGGCCTGCGCGCGTACGTCAGGAAGAACGGGTTCCGCTCCGTCCTGATCGGGCTCTCCGGCGGCATCGACTCGGCGCTCGTCGCCGCCCTCGCCTGCGACGCGGTCGGCGCGCAGAACGTGTACGGCATCTCGATGCCCTCCAAGTACTCCTCGGAGCACTCCAAGGGCGATGCCGCCGAACTGGCCCGCCGCACCGGCCTGAACTTCCGCACCGTGCCGATCGAGCCCATGTTCGACGCGTACATGGGGTCGCTGGGGCTGAGCGGCCTGGCCGAGGAGAACCTCCAGTCCCGGCTGCGCGGCACGATGCTGATGGCGGTGTCCAACCAGGAGGGCCACATCGTCCTGGCCCCGGGCAACAAGTCGGAGCTGGCCGTCGGCTACTCCACCCTGTACGGCGACTCGGTCGGCGCGTACGGCCCGATCAAGGACGTGTACAAGACGGACGTCTTCCGGCTCGCCCGCTACCGCAACCGGGCCGCGGCCGAGCGCGGGGAGACCCCGCCCATCCCGGAGAACTCCATCGCGAAGCCGCCCAGCGCCGAACTGCGGCCGGGCCAGGTGGACACGGACTCGCTGCCGGACTACCCGGTGCTGGACGCGATCCTGGCGCTGTACGTGGACCGCGACCAGGGCATCGAGGCCATCGTCGCCGCCGGCTTCGACCGGGAGCTCGTGGCCAGGACCCTGCGGATGGTGGACACCGCCGAGTACAAGCGCCGCCAGTACCCGCCCGGCACGAAGATCTCCGCGAAGGGCTTCGGCAAGGACCGCCGGCTCCCCATCACGAACGGCTGGCGCGAACGCGGCTAACGCGGACACCGGCACTCGGCACTCGGCACCCGGCACCCGGCACCCGGCACCCGCGGGGAGGGCAACGGCAGCGGCTACTTCGTCACGGTCACCCGGGCCGCGACCGGCAGGTGGTCGCTGCCGGTCTGCGGCAGGGTCCAGGAGGCCTCCGGCTTCATCCCGCGGACCATGATCTGGTCGATCCGGGCCATCGGGAACGGCGCCGGCCAGCTGAAGCCGAAGCCGTCGCCCGCCGCGCCCTGGGTGGAGCGCATCTGCGAGGTGACCTCGGACAGGGAGCGGTCGTTCATCGTGCCGTTGAGGTCACCGAGCAGGATGACCTTCCGCAGCGGCTCGGCGGCGAGCGCGCCGCCCAGCGCGTCCGCGCTCTTGTCGCGCTGGTTGGCGGTGAAGCCGGCGTTCAGCTTGACCCGGACGGACGGCAGGTGGGCCACGAACACGGCGACCTGCCCCTGCGGGGTGTCGACGGTGGTGCGCATGGCGCGGGTCCAGCCCAGCCTGATGTCGACGGGCCGGCTGGAGCTGAGCGGGTACTTGCTCCACACGCCGACGGTCCCCTCCACGGCGTGGTACTTGTACGTGGCCGCCAGCGCCTGCTCGTAGACGGGGACGGCGCTGCCCTTGAGCTCGGTCAGGGCCAGGACGTCGGCCCCGGCGCCGGCCACCGACCGGGCGGTGCCGCGCGGGTCGGGGTTGTCGGCGTCGACGTTGTGGGCGGCGACCACCAGGTTGCCGCCGGAGCCCGACTTGTCGGTGACCAGGCCGCCGAAGAGGTTCGCCCACACGACGGCCGTCAGCAGTATCGCGACCAGCGCGGTCGCGGACTTGCGGACCACCGCGGCGACGAGCAGGGCCGGGACGAACAACCCCAGCCAGGGCAGGAACGTCTCGGTGAGGCTGCCCAGGTTGCCCACGCTGTTGGGCAGCTCGGCGTGGAAGATCATGACGAGTGCGAGCAGCAGGGCGACCGCCGCGATCACGACCCCCCGCCGCCAGATCCCCGGGTCGTGCCGCAGCCCGGCCAGGCGGTGCCGGAGTCGGGATCCCCGGGGCTCGGGCTCCGAGCCGCCGTGCCCCGTCTCCGCCATGTACGCCTGTGCCATGCCACTGCCCTCGCTGCCGTGCTCGCGCTCCGTCCCCCCACCATGACCCTAGGCGATGGACGCAGCCTTCCGTGCCGTTGTTCCGGCCGTACGTCCGGGAGGACGAACGGCCATACGGCCCAGGTTCCGGTTGTCACGAAACGCGCACATTCGGTCAGGAACCAGAGGATTCCTGGAGCCGGCGCGGAGCCGCCGCGAAGTGTGACCGGACGGTCGCCCCCTCCACTTTCGCGGCCGGCGGGGCAGGTGCCACCATGGGGGTGAGTCCGGGGACGCCGTGAGGGCGCCTCGAGATGACATCAAGGAGCAGTTGCAATGACGCATGCCGTTTCGCCTGCCCGCGAAGCCGCCTCCCCCACCCTGTACGGAGGCACGGGCACCCGGCGGATCACCGTCCGCGACCTGACGCTCGCCAAGGAGCGCGGCGAGAAGTGGCCCATGCTCACCGCCTACGACGCGATGACCGCGTCCGTCTTCGACGAGGCCGGCATCCCGGTCGTCCTCGTCGGCGACTCGATGGGCAACTGTCACCTCGGCTACGAGAACACCGTGCCGGTGACGATGGACGAGATGACGCTGCTGTCGGCGGCCGTGGTGCGCGGCACCCGGCGCGCGATGGTCGTCGGTGACCTGCCGTTCGGCTCCTACCAGGAAGGCGCCGTCCAGGCGCTGCGCAGTGCCACCCGGCTCGTCAAGGAGGCCGGCGTCGGCGCCGTGAAGCTGGAGGGCGGCGAGCGTTCGCTGCGCCAGACCGAGCTGATCGTGCAGTCCGGCATCCCCGTCATGTCCCACCTGGGCCTGACCCCGCAGTCCGTCAACGCCATGGGCTACCGGGTCCAGGGCCGCGGCGACGAGGCCGCGCACCAGCTGCTCCGCGACGCGAAGGCGGCGCAGGACGCGGGGGCCTTCGCGGTGGTGCTGGAACTCGTACCGGCCGAGCTGGCCGCCGAGGTCACCCGGTCGCTGCACATCCCGACGGTCGGCATCGGCGCGGGCGCGGACTGCGACGCGCAGGTGCTGGTGTGGACCGACATGATGGGCCTGACCGGCGGCAAGATGCCGAAGTTCGTGAAGCAGTACGCGAACCTGCGCGCGACCATGACGGACGCGGCGAAGGCGTTCGCCGAGGACGTGGTCGGCGGAACGTTCCCGCAGGAGCAGCACTCCTTCCACTGATCCCCGCCCGCCGGGCCCCGGCCCCTGCCACCTGACCCCCTCGGCTCGGCGCCGTCCGAACCGGCGGCCCGTCGGCCCCGTCCGGGCCGGCGGGCCGCCGTCGGCCGGTTGTCGGTGCGGCCACCCGCTCGTCGGCGGGCTGTCGGTCGGCTGTCGGTGCTTTGTCGGTGACGGCTGGTCCCATGGGGACATGACGCGAAACGACAAGAATCCCCGGAACGGCGGGAACGCCGTGGAGGTACGGGGACTGGTCAAGCACTTCGGCTCGACCAAGGCCCTCGACGGGGTCGACCTGGACGTCCGCGAGGGCACGGTCCTCGGCGTCCTCGGCCCCAACGGCGCCGGCAAGACCACCCTGGTGCGCTGCCTGTCCACCCTCCTCGTGCCGGACGCCGGCACGGCCGTGGTCGCCGGCTACGACGTGGTCCGCCAGCCGCGGCAGCTGCGCCGCACCATAGGCCTCACCGGCCAGTACGCCTCGGTCGACGAGAAGCTGTCCGGCTGGGAGAACCTGTACATGATCGGCCGGCTGCTGGACCTGTCCCGCAAGGACGCCCGGTCCCGCGCCGACGAGCTGCTGGAGCGGTTCTCCCTCACCGAGGCCGCGAAGAAGGCCGCGACCCACTACTCCGGCGGCATGCGGCGCCGCCTCGACCTGGCCGCCTCCATGATCGGCCGCCCGGCCGTGCTCTACCTGGACGAGCCGACCACCGGCCTGGACCCCCGTACCCGCAACGAGGTGTGGGACGAGGTCCAGCGGATGGTCGCCGAGGGCGCCACCGTCCTCCTCACCACCCAGTACATGGAGGAGGCCGAGCAGCTCGCCCACGAGCTGACGGTCGTCGACAAGGGCCGGGTCATCGCCAGGGGCGAGGTCGACGAGCTGAAGGCCCGCGTCGGCGGGCGGACGCTGCGGGTCCGCCCCGTGTCCGCCGCCGACCTGCCGGGCATGGCCCGCGCGCTGGCCGAGGCCGGACTCGACGGGGTCGCCGGTTCGCAGGCCGTGCCGGACGAGGGCGTGCTGCTGGTGCCGATCCTGAGTGACGACCAGCTGACGGCCGTGGTCGGCCTGCTGGCCGCCCGCGGGTACGCCATCGCGGACATCGGCACGTACCTGCCCAGCCTGGACGAGGTGTTCCTCGCCATCACGGGCCAGAAGCCCACCCTCGACCACGACCTGCCCCAGCGGACCGAGGAGGTCGCGGCATGAGCACCGTCACCACGAAGAAGCCCGCCGCCACGGCGCCCGCGCCGGCCGCCGCCGCGGTGCCGGCCGGCGAGGGCCGGATCGGCCTGCGGGCCAACCTGCGGCACATCGGCGCGCTGTCGCGCCGCAACGTCCTGCAGATCAAGGCCGACCCCGAGTCGATGTTCGACGTGCTCCTCATGCCGATCATCTTCGCGCTGCTGTTCGTGTTCGTCTTCGGCGGCGCGATCTCCGGCAAGGGCAACCAGGACGTGTACGTCAACTACGTGATACCCGGCCTGATGGCGATGATGGGCATGAACATCGCCATGGGGGTCGGCAGCGGCGTCAACGACGACTTCAAGAAGGGCGTGATGGACCGCTTCCGGTCCATGCCGATCGCCCGGTCGTCCGTACTCCTCGCGAAGATCATCGTCGAGCTCGGTCGCATGATGGTCGCCATCGCGATCCTGCTCGCCGTGGGCTTCCTGCTGGGTCTGTCCATCAAGACCTCGGTGCTGCACCTGCTCATGGCCGTCGGCCTGTCCGCCGTCTTCGGCGCCTCGCTGATGTGGATCTTCATGCTGCTCGGGCTCACCCTGCCGACCGCGCAGGCCGTCCAGGGCATCGCGATGCTGGTGCTCATGCCGCTCGAGTTCGGCAGCTCGGTCTTCGCCCCGCCGTCGACGATGCCGGACTGGCTGCGGGCCTTCACCGACTGGAACCCGCTGTCCAACCTGGCCGACGCGGCACGCGGCCTGATCAACGGCGGTCCCGTCGCCCACTCGGTGTGGATGGTCCTCGGCTGGTCGCTGGCCATCACGGTGGTCACGATGCCGCTCGCGGTCCGCAAGTTCCGCGACAAGACCTGATCCGGGCGGACGGTCCGCTCCGGATCGCGTCCCGGACGGGCCCCGCGCGGGGGCCGGGTCAGACGAGGGCGGTGGCCTCCTCCAGGGTGAGGCCGCCGCCCTCGGCGTACGCCGCCTCGTACGCGGCGTCGCCGAGCACCGCGCGGGACAGCTCCTCGGCCAGGGCGAAGTCCTCGCGTTCGGTGCTGACCGGGAAGTGCCCCGTGGGCAGCAGGGCCCGGTACGCACCGAGCAGCCGCGCCGCGTCGTACGCCTGCGCGGGCCCGCCGAGGGTCGCCCGGGAGCGGGCCGCCATCATCAGGTACACGGCGGGCAGTTGGGGGGCGACCATCAGGGCGAGGGGTTCCCCGGCGGTGGGCACGGCCTGCCGGAGCAGCACCAGCGCCTCCTCGGGCCGGCCGTCCTGGTTCTCCAGCCAGGCCTGGGTGCCGAGCAGGAACCCGTCGAAGATGGCGAACGCGCCGAAGGCGAACTCCTCGCGCAGCCGCTGGAGCTGCGCCCGGCCCTCCGGGATGCGGCCGCTGCGCCCGTAGCAGGAGGCCAGGAACATGCGGGCGGCCGGCAGGGCCTCGTTGCCGTACGCCTGGTGGGTGCGCAGGACCTCGGTGAGCAGTTCCTCGGCCTCGGCGGCCCGGCCGCTCTCGATCAGGACCCCGGCCATCCGCACGCGCAGGACCGTGACCTGGGAGGACGCGCCGAGCCGCTCGGCGTACTCGATGGCGGAGCGGAAGTCCGCGGCGGCGAGCTCGTACCGGCCGCGCTTCTCGTGGGACTCGGCGCGCGCGGACAGGGCCTCCGCGCACCCCCAGTCGTCGCCCAGTTCGGTGAACAGGCCGAGGCTCTCGTCGGCGTCGCGGGCGGCGTCGCCGGCCCAGGAGGCGCGGTTGGCCAGGATGTTGGCGCGCAGCTGGAGGGCGCCCGCCAGCTCCCAGCGGTAGTCCAGGGCGCGGGCGGTGTCGACGGTGGCGTCGACGACCCGCTGGAGCAGGTCCGGGTCCCCGGAGAGCATCGCGGCGTAGACCCACAGCGAGCCGGGGACGTGACAGGTCTGCGGCAGACCGGGCCGGTAGGCGGCGACGATCCCCTCGATCTGGTGCCGGACCTCCGGGGACGTCCAGCTCTCGTTCTCGTGGTCGCGGGCGGCGAGCTGGGCCAGGCGGATGCCGCGCCAGGCCTCGGTGAGCAGCTCCCCGCCGTACGGCGGGGGCGTGTCGACGAGGCGCTCGTACACGGGCTCCGCGGGGGTGACGGGGGTGCGGAAGGGGTCCGGGCCGAGGGCGCCGGCGGCGTTCGCCCAGTGCCGGGACTCGGAGCGCAGGTCGTGCATCTGCCAGTACCAGACGAGGGAGTGCACCAGGCACAGCACCTCGTCGGTGTCGCGGGCGGCGACGGCGCGGCGCAGGGCGGTACGGACGTTCTCGTACTCGGTGGCGAGGCGTTCGGCGGCGGCGCGCTGGCCGTGGCCGCGGAGCAGCGGCTCGGTGGTGCGGGCGAGCTCCCGGTAGTGGACGAGGTGGCGCCGCTCGGTGGCGGTCCGGTCGCCGGGGGCCTCGTCCAGCCGTTCGCCGGCGTACTCGGCCACGGTCTCCAGGAGCCGGTAGCGCATGCCGTCGGGGGTGGGGGCGGCGGTGACGAGGGACTTGTCGACGAGGGAGCCGAGGAGGAACGCGACGTCGGCGCCGTCCCGCGGGGTGTCGGCGCAGACGGCCTCGGCGGCTGCCAGGTCGCAGCCGCCGGCGAAGACGGACAGCCGGGCGAGGACGGTCCGCTCGGGGGCGTCGAGCAGGTCCCAGGACCAGTCGACGACCGCGCGCAGGGTCTGCTGGCGGGGCAGGACGGTACGGGCGCCGCTGGTCAGCAGCCGGAAGCGGTCGTCGAGCCGGTCGGCGATCTGGCGGGGCGTGAGCAGCCGCAGCCGCGCCGCGGCCAGCTCGATGGCGAGCGGCAGCCCGTCGAGGCGGCGGCAGATCTCGGCGGCCGCCTCGGGGTCGTCGTCCGTGGTGAAGCCGGGCCGGGCGGCGGCGCCGCGGTCGCCGAGCAGCCGCAGCGCCACCGGGTCGGGCAGCGGGTCCACGGGGCGCAGGAACTCTCCGGGCACGCCGAGCGGTTCGCGGCTGGTGGCCAGGATCCGTACGCCGGGGCAGTGGGTGAGGAGCCGCTCGGCGAGCTCGGCGGCGGCGCCGACGACGTGCTCGCAGTTGTCCAGGATCAGCAGGAGCCGCAGCCGGGCGCAGTGCTCGGTGAGCCGGTCCAGCGGGTGGTCGCCGGCGCGTTCGGTCAGCGCCCGCAGTTCCTCGGTGGAGGCGCCGCGCAGCTTGGTCTCGCGGGCCCCGAGGGCGGTGAGCACGGCCTCGGCGACGTCCTCCGGGTCGTCCACGGGGGCCAGCTCGGCGAGCCACACGCCGTCGGGCCAGTCCGCCGGGGCGTGGGCCTCGGCGGCCTCCTGCGACAGCCGGGTCTTGCCGGCCCCGCCGGGCCCGAGCAGGGTGACCAGCCGCGCCTGCGCCAGGTCCCCGCCGATGGCCCGGATGTCGTCCTCCCGCCCGACGAAGGTGGTCAGCCGCGCCCGCAGGTTCCCCCGGCCCCGGGCCGGCCCGGCGTGGTGCTGCTGCGGCGGGTGGGCCTGGTAGTTCGGGTGGTTCGGGTGGTTCGGGTGGGAGGGGGGCGCCGGCGCGTCGGGGGGCACCGGGGCGGAGCCGGCACCGGGACCCCGGGAGGGCCCCGCGGTGGGACCGGCGGGCGGGACGACGGACGAGGCTCCGGGGGCCTCGGCATCGGCATCGACGGGCGCGGCAGCCGCGGCGGTCCCGGCAGAGGAGTGCGGGACATCGGGCCGGACGTCGGGCGGAGACAGCAGGGCGGCGTGCAGGGTGCGCAGGGCGGGGCCCGGGTCGGCGCCCAGCCGGTCGGCGAGGTCCTGCCGGACCTCCTCGTAGGCGGCCAGGGCCTCGGCCGCGCGCCCGCAGTCCCGCAGCGCCCGGATCCGGAGCACCTGCAGCGGCTCGTCCAGCGGGTGCTGCGCGCACAGCGCGGCGAGCTCCGGCAGCACGCGGGCCGCCTCGCCGAGGCCGAGGGCCGCGGCGAGCCGCCCGCGGTGCGCGTCCCTGCGTACGGCCTCCCAGCGCGCGGCCTCCGGCCCCGGGTCGGGGAGGTCGGCGAGCGCGGGGCCGCGCCACAGGGCGAGGGCCTCGTCGTACCGGGCGGCCGCCTGCGCGGGGTCGGCGTCCGCGGCGTCCGCGGCGGACCGGGCCAGCCGCTCGAAGCGGTACAGGTCGACGTCCTCGCGCCCGGCGGCGAGCAGGTACCCGCCCCCCGCCGACCGCACGGCCTCGTGGCCGACGGCCCTGCGCAGCCGGGCGACGAGCGCCTGGAGGGCGGCGTACGCGTCGGCCGGCCGGCCGCCGTCCCACACCTCGGCCACGAGCAGGTCGGCCGGCACCACCCGCCCCGGCCGCAGCGCGAGCGCGGTGAGCAGGGCGCGCAGGCGCGCGCCGCCGACGGCGACGGTGGTGCCGTCGCCGCGGATGGCCTGGGCGGTGCCGAGAATCGCGTAGCGCACCGGCCCATTGTCCCCGGACCGGTATCCCGGGCGGGCCCCTACCCGGGTAGGTTTCGCCGCATGGGTCATCAGAGCACGCGCAGCGACCGGCAGGTCAGTTCCGTCTTCCTCGGCATCGTGGCGGTCATGGCCGTCACCGGCTGGGCGGTGTGGACGGGTTACTCGGCGAGCGCGGGCCTGGCCGTCTTCCTCTTCGTCACGTCGGCGTGGATCGTCTCGCTCTGCCTGCACGAGTACGCGCACGCCCGCACCGCCCTGCACGGCGGCGACCTGACCGTCGGCGCCAAGGGCTACCTGACGCTGAACCCCCTCAAGTACACGCACGCGCTGCTGAGCATCGTCCTGCCCGTGATCTTCGTGATCCTGGGCGGCCTGGGCCTGCCCGGCGGGGCGGTGTACATCGAGCGGGACCGGGTGCAGGGCCGCTGGAAGCACAGCCTGATCTCGGCCGCCGGCCCGCTGACGAACGTGGCGTTCGCGGCGGTGTGCACCGCCCCGTTCTGGCTGGGCGCCGTCGACGGCGTCCCGCTCGCCTTCCGCTTCGCGCTGGCCTTCCTCGCGCTGCTCCAGGTCTCCGCGGCGATCCTGAACTTCCTGCCGGTGCCGGGCCTGGACGGCTACGGCATCATCGAGCCCTGGCTGTCGTACCGGGTGCGCCGCGAGGTGGCGCCGCTGGCGCCGTTCGGCCTGATCGCCGTGTTCGCGCTGCTGTGGGTGCCGGCGGTCAACGCGGCTTTCTTCGGCGCGGTCGAGGGCGTACTGGCCGGGCTGGGCGTCTCGGACGTGGAGACGTACTGCGGCCACAGCCTGTACCGCTTCTGGCAGGAGACGGACGGCCTCTGCACCGTCCCCCAGGCCGACTAGCGGGCCGACCGGCCCGGCTCCGCGTCCCCGCGCAGGTCGAGCCGCCAGTCGGGACCCCCTCCTCGGGCAGCAGCACGATCCGGAACATGCGCCCCCGGCCCGTGCGGTCGGCGCTCAGGTCGACGTACCGCCGGTGGCGCCGGTCGAGCTGCTCCTCGGTCTCCGGACCGCCCAGGTATGGCACCAGCTCCGGCGCGTTCAGGGCCCGCAGCAGTCCCGCGTCCCCCTCGGACCGGGGCTCCAGCCGCAGGACCGGGGTGCGGTAGCTCACGCGCGCCTGCCGTACCGCACTAGCCGGCGGAGCCGGAGGCCTTGCGGGCCTTGTCCTTGCGCACGTAGTACCAGGCCATGTTGGACGTGAGGCCGGCGAGCAGCACCCACACGATCCCCAGGAAGCTGCCCTCGACGAAGGCGACCACGGCCGCCGCCACGGACAGGACGCAGACAACGGTGGCGAAGACGGCAAGGCGGGGCATGGGGTACGGCTCCTCGGCGAGCGAAAGGGGTGTCAAGCCCCTCCAGTGTCCCCCATGCCCCGCAGTCCCCCCGTAAAGGCACCCGGCCGAGGCGTCCGCCCCGGTCCGGCGGCCCGTTTTCCCGTTCGGCTGATCTTGCGCACGGTGCGCCGCTATCGTGCGCCGCAAGCGTGCCGCACGGCCCGCGCACGAGCACGAGCACCGCAGCAGAACGACCAGTCCGGCCTGCACGGTCCGCCGCCGCCCCGGCCGGGCGAGTGGGGGTACCGCATGCAAGAGATCACCAAGGGCGCCAACGTCAGCCTGACCGCGCTCGGCGAGGACGCCGGATCCGTGGTGGTGAGCCTGGGTTGGAGCAGTGCGTCGGGCTCGGGTGACGCCGACGTCTCCGTCCTCCTCGTGGGCGCGGACGGCAAGGTCCGCGGCGAGAACGACTTCTACTTCTACAACAACCCGGCCGCGGCCGACGGCAGTGTGCAGCTGCTGGGGAAGACACCCACGGGCAACGGCGACGAGGACCGGATCAGCGTCGACCTCACCGCGATCCCGGAGGACGTCGCCCGGATCGTGGTGACCGCCAGCCAGTACGGCAGCGCCCGCTTCGGCGACCTCGACGACCTGCGGATGACCGTCTCGGACCGGTCCGGCGAGCCGCTGGTCGGCTTCTCCATCGAGGACGCGGGCGCGGAGACGGCCTTCATCTTCGGCGAGCTGTACCGGCGGGGCGAGGAATGGAAGTTCCGGGCCGTCGGTCAGGGGTACGAGAGCGGCCTGGCGGGTCTGGCCACCGACTTCGGCATCGAAGTGCTCGACGAGACCGAACCGGGTGCAGCGGCGGACGGGGACCGGGGACCGACCGAACCGGCCGCTGCCGGGCCGGCCACCGGGTCGGTGCAGCCCGCCGCCGGAACGGGAGACGGCGCCGCGGCCTCAGCCCCCAGCGGATCCACCGGATCGGGTGCGGGCGCCGGGGGAGGCCCGGGGGGCGCACCAGGCGCCACCGTCCCGGTCCCCCCGGTGGGACGGGGGGGGCGGAACACAAAAAAGAAAGGTACCCCTTCCAAGGT
>NZ_JBVHVT010000032.1:0-22737 GCF_055564695.1 Streptomyces sp. NPDC029014 | reverse complement strand
GGCACACCAAGCACCCAACAACCCGCCGCCGGCTCGGCTGGGAGTGCGACGGGGAACGGCCCCCCCCCCCCCCCCCCACCGGCCGCCGCCGTCCCGGCCCAGCGGGCCGGCCGGGGCGCGCGGACCACGAAGAAGAAGGTCACCCTGCCGAAGGTGGCCGGGAAATCGCTCGCCGAGAACGACTCCTGGCGCCGGGCCCGCCTTTTCCCGGCCCCGACGCTCAAGAGCGACAAGGAGCGGGAGGTGCGCGCCACGTCGGTCCTGCTGTCCGTGATGGCCGAGGTGCCGGAGTTCGGACGCCGGCTCACCGCCGGGTTCGGCGCGCCCGCGGGCCGGATGCAGACCTTCACCGAGGTGTCCCTCCCCCACGGCGACACGCCCCGGCGGCCGGACGGCGTCATCCGCGTCGAGCGGGCCGGCAAGCTGTGGACGGCGCTGCTGGAAACGAAGACGAACGGCAATCCGCTGAAGCAGGAGCAGGTCCAGGAGTACGTGGACATCGCCGCGCGCCGCGGCTACGAGGCCGTGATCACCCTCTCCAACGACGTGGCCCTCGAAGGCGCGGCCGTGGTGGACGTCAAGATCGACGGCCGGCGCAAGCACAAGGTGAGTCTCTGGCACCTGTCGTGGGCGGAGGTGGCGCACCAGGCGCAGATGCTGATCCACCACGAGGGCGTCGGCAACGCCGCCCACGCCTGGCTCCTCCAGGAGCTCCTGGCCTACTTGCGGCACGACCAGTCCGGCTGCCATGGCTTCCAGAACATGGGCCCGGCGTGGGTGCCCGTGCGCAGGGGGATCGAGGACGAGACGCTCGGCATCGGGGACGAGCGCGCCGTCGCCGTCGTGGAGAGCTGGGAGCGGCTCATCCGCCAGGTGTGCCTGCGCGTCGGCGGCGAGCTGGGGCAGAAGGCACTGCCCGTGCAGCGCGCCCGGCGCGGCAGCGACCCCGGGGCCCGGCGGGCGGAGGCGGCCGAGGCGCTCTGCCGGGACGGCCGGCTCTGCGCGGAGATGCGGATCGACGGTACGAGCAGTGTCATCGCCGTGACCGCCGACCTGCGGACGGGGAAGATCCGTACGTCGGCCGAGGTGGCGGCGCCGGAGGGCTCCTACCCGCTGTCGTCCGCGAAGCGGCTCGTGCGGATGCTCGCCGAGGCTCCCGCGGACCTGCACGTCGAGAGCCTCGTCGAGAGCGGGCACGGGCCGCGGGGCACCTTGGAACGGCTGCGTCCGGAGCCGGGCGACCTGCTGCCCGGCAACGGGGCGCGGCTCACCGGGTTCCGGCTGTCGCTGATCAAGGGCATGGGCAGCACCCGGGGGAACGCCGAGTCGGGCTTCATCCGCAGCGTGGACGATGCCGTGGACCGCTTCTACCACGGGGTGCTGGCGCACGTGGGCGGTTTGGAGGGCCGTCCGGGCCGCCGCGGCTGAGGCGGCGGCCCGGCGCGGGACGCCGGAGGCTCAGACGTCGGTGATGCGGAGGCCCGAGTGGGCCTTGTAGCGGCGGTTGGCGGAGATGAGGTTGGCGACCAGGGACTCGACCTGGTGGGCGTTGCGCAGGCGGCCGGCGAAGACGCCGCGCATGCCGGGGATGCGGCCGGCCAGGGCCTGGACGATGTCGGTGTCGGCGCGGGACTCGCCGAGGACCATCACGTCGGTGTCGATCTCCTCGACCGTCTCGTCCTGGAGCAGGACCGCCGAGAGGTGGTGGAAGGCGGCCGTGACGCGGGAGTCCGGGAGGAGGGCGGCGGCCTGCTGGGCGGCGCTGCCTTCCTCGACCTGGAGGGCGTAGGCGCCCTGCTTGTCGAAGCCGAGGGGGTTGACGCAGTCCACGACGAGCTTGCCCGCGAGGTCCTCGCGCAGGGCCTCCAGGGTCTTCGCGTGGCCCTCCCACGGCACCGCGATGATCACGATGTCGCTGCGGCGCGCGCATTCGGCGTTGTCCGCGCCCTCCACGCCCAGGCCCAGTTCGGCGGCGGCGTGCGCGGCGCGGTCGGCGGCGCGGGAGCCGATGATCACCTTCTGGCCGGCCTTGGCGAGCCGGTAGGCCAGGCCTCGGCCCTGGTCGCCGGTGCCGCCGAGGACGCCGACGACGAGGCCGGAGACGTCCGGCAGGTCCCACGGGTCCTTCGCGGCGGGCTTCTGTGTGCTGTCAGTGGAGGTCATGGGGTGAGCGTAATGCCGGGTCCCGGGCGATCGAACAGGCATCGGTGGTCCGGGGGTGGCGGGGCGCGGGGCCCGGTTCGCGTCGTTGCCGGCCGCGGGCCGCGGGCCTGACGGGTGGGGCAGATCGTGCCCCACCCCGCCCGTCAGGGCCGTCAGGTGGCGGTCGTGCCCTCGTCGTCCTCGCGGGACTTGTCGTTCCACTTGGGGTCGTTCTGCCATTCGAGGTTGCGTTCCTGCGCGGTCTCCATGGCGTGGGCGGCCTCCTCGGGGGTGGCGTACGGGCCGAAACGGTCCTTCGCCGGGCACTCGGGCCCCTCCTCGACCTTCTGGTGCACCAGGCAGTAGTACCACTCGCCCGGTTTCCCCACCTGACGCTTCTTGAACAGGGCCATCGTCCTCGGGCTCCTCTCGCCGCCGGCTCTGCGGCGCTCTGCGCCGGTCTCCGCTGTTCTCTGCCGCCATGCTGCCCCATCCCCGCTGGATACACTCGCTTGCATGTCTGGCCAGTCGCTGCTCGTCCCCGGCGAGCTCTCTCCGACCCGTTCCGTTCCCGGCAACATCCGCCGGCCCGAGTACGTGGGCAAGCCCGCGCCCACCCCGTACACCGGACCGGAGGTGCAGTCGGCCGAGACCATCGAGGCCATGCGCAAAGCCGGCCGGATCGCCGCGCAGGCGATGGAGGAGGCGGCGAAGCTGATCGCCCCCGGGGTGACCACCGACGCGTTGGACCGGGTGGCGCACGACTACATGTGCGACCACGGCGCCTACCCGTCGACGCTGGGTTACCGGGGCTTCCCGAAGTCCCTGTGCTCCTCGATCAACGAGGTCATCTGCCACGGCATCCCCGACTCCACGGTGCTGCGCGACGGCGACATCGTGAACCTGGACGTCACCGCGTACATCGGCGGCGTGCACGGCGACAACAACGCCACCTACCTGTGCGGGGAGGTGGACGAGGAGTCCCGGCTGCTGGTGGAGCGCACCCGGGAGGCGCTGAACCGGGCCGTCAAGGCGGTCAAGCCGGGCCGGCAGGTCAACGTCATCGGGCGGGTCATCGAGTCGTACGCGAAGCGGTTCGGCTACGGCGTGGTCCGTGACTTCACCGGCCACGGCATCAATTCGTCCTTCCACTCCGGCCTGATCATCCCGCACTACGACAGCCCGCACGCCACGACGGTGATGCAGCCGGGGATGACCTTCACGATCGAGCCGATGCTGACGCTGGGCACCCACGAGTACGACATGTGGGAGGACGGCTGGACCGTCGTCACGAAGGACCGGAAGCGGACCGCGCAGTTCGAGCACACACTGGTGGTGACGGACACGGGAGCCGACATCCTCACCCTGCCGTAGGGGCCCCGCCGACGAGGTTTCGACCCCGGGGGCGTTTTACCGACAACACGTCGGGAACACATTGACTTAGGTAAGCCTAAGTTAGAGGATCGGGGCGCGGCGGTCACCCGTGCCGCCGTGCCCCGCATCCACGCCCGACGGAGGTCTTGTCTTGGACGCCTTCTCCACGGTCATCCGTGTCGCTTCGCACGAGCAGCACACCGAGGCGGAGTCCTCGACGTTCATGAGCGACCTGCTCGGCGGCCGTCTCGGGGTGGACGCGTACGCGCGCTACACCGAGCAGCTGTGGTTCGTGTACCGGGCCCTGGAGGATGCCGCCCAGGCCCTGCGCGACGACCCGGTCGCGGGCCCCTTCATACGGCCCGAGCTGATGCGCGTCGCCGAGATCGAGCGCGACCTGGCCCACCTGCGCGGCCCGTCCTGGCGGGAGACCCTGGTGGCGCTGCCCGCCACCGAGGCGTACGCGGACCGGATCTCCGAGTGCGCGGCCACCTGGCCCGGCGGGTACGTCGCCCACCACTACACGCGCTACCTGGGCGACCTCTCCGGCGGCCAGATCATCCGCGACAAGGCGGAGCGGACCTGGGGCTTCGAGCGCAAGGGCGACGGCGTCCGGTTCTACGTGTTCGCGGCCATCGGCAACCCGGCCTCCTTCAAACGGCACTACCGCGAGCTGCTGGACGCGATCGCCGCGGACGACCTGGAGAAGCAGCGCATCGTCGACGAGTGCAAGCGCGCCTTCGACTACAACGGCGCCGTCTTCCGGCAGCTGAGCGAGGAGTTCCCGCTCAGCGCCTGAGCACGCACGCACGCCTCCCGCCGACCCGGGGCCGGGGGGAGGCGTGCGCTCAGCGCATCGGGCCGCCCATGCGGCCGTACGCCGGCCCCGCCTGGGGCGGGGTGTCGAAGCGGACGCGGCCGCCGATCTCGACGCTGCCGTCCGGGCCGGGGGCGGTGAGGATCTGCGAACCCGCACCCTGGGTGATGTTCAGGGCGCGGTTCAGCTGTGCCGTCAGCAGCACCGCCGCCGAGCCGGTGGCCTCGTCCTCGGCGATGATCCCGTCCGGGCGCCTCGGGAAGCCGCGGGCCCGGATCCGGCCCGCGGCCTCGTCCTCCCAGGCCCACGCGTACAGCCAGCCCTCACCCGGCGGCGGGGCGGGCAGCGCGTCGACGTCGGCGGGGGTCGCGTACTGCTCGGTGCGCTTGCCCTCCACCCACTCGGGCCGGGCGGTGATCCAGGTGAACTCCCCGTCGTACCGGGCCCACACCTCGCCGGCGGGCGGCTGGAGCTCCTCGATGTCCAGCAGCCAGGCGACCCCGACCAGCGGGTGGCCCGCGAAGGACATCCGCGTGCCGGGCGTACGGATGTCGACGACCCCGCGCTCGGGGTCGTCGACGAACACCGTCTCGCTGTAGCCGAGTTCGGCGGCCAGGGCCTGCCGCGCCTCGTCGTCGGGGCAGGCCCGGCCGTCGCGTACGACACCGAGCACGTTGCCGAACCGGCCGTCGCCCGCACAGAAGACCCTGAGTACGTCGAGATCGTTCACGCGGGCATTCAAACACGGCGCGGTTAAGCCCCAACTCAGGGCCGGGCCCTGCTCAGGTCCTGGTCGGGTCCTGAGCAGGACCTGGTCAGGTCCGGCGCAGAGCCCGCTCAGGAGCGGGCGGTGCGCCGCCTGCGGGCCAGGGACAGGGCTCCCGCGCCGGCCACGACGGCCGCTCCGGAGGCCGCGAGCAGCGCCCCGGCCGGGACCTCGGCGCCGGTGGCGGCGAGCTTTCCGCCACCCGGGCCGCCGGTGCCGCCGCCGACCGTGCTGCCGGATCCGGTGGTGGTGCTGCCGCTGGTGCCGGACCCGGCCGTGCCGCCGGTCCCGGCCGTGGTGGGCGCCGTGCCGGGCAGGGCGGCGTCCTTGTCGACGGTCACCGACAGGGTGACCGGGTCGGCCGGCTTGCCCTCGGCGTAGTCGGGGCTCGGGGCGCCGATCGCGGCGGCGCCCTCGGCGGTGAAGGCGGCCGGGACGGATGCCAGGGTGAGGACCCCGCCGCTGCTGCGGTAGTCGGCCTTCGACAGGTCGAGGGTGGCGAAGGGGACGTCCGCCTTGGTCGCCTCGGGCGTCTTCACGTCGAGGACCAGGGTGCCCTTCTTGCCCTCCGCGTCGACCCGCAGGTTGGTGAAGGTCATGTCGATGCGGTGGTCGGGCCGCTGGAAGCGGAGGCTGCCGGCGAAGGAGGCGTTCAGCTTCTGCCGGACGGCGTCGAGTTCGCCCTTGCCGAAGGCGAAGGAGAAGCTGTTGCCCGCGGCCATCGCGCCGCCGGCCGGGGTGACGGAGCCGCCGCCCTTCACCACGTACGTACGGAACGACTCCTTCACGCCCCAGGTCAGCCGGCCGCCGACCAGCTGCTGCGGCCCGGCCGCCGACGGGGAGCCCCCGCCCGGCGAGGGCGCGAGGGTGGGCGCGGGCCCGCCGTTCGACGCCGACGGGGAGGGCGCCGTCGAAGGGGACGGCGAGGGCGCGGACGACGACGGCGGGGTGGGCCTGCCGAACTCCAGGGCCGCGGTGAGCGGGTCACCCGCCATGCCCGCGTACTGCTCGGAGCCGAGCTGGTCGGCGGCCTCCTTGGTGAGGGTGGTGGCGAGCCGGTCCATCGCGGGGCCGGTGAAGGCGACGTCCGCCAGCGGGACGTCACGGGTGAGCGTGCCGTTCTTGGTGACGTCGGCGGTGAGCTTCTTGGTGCCCGTGTTGATGCGGAGGTTGGCGAGGGTGACCTTGAAGCCGTGGGCGGTCGACTCGAAGGTGACGCTGCCCTTGAAGGCGGCGGTCACGACGTGGCCGCCGTCCTTGTCGTACGCACCGGTGGCGGAGGTGAAGCGGAAGGTGCCGTCCGCGTTGGCCGCGGCTCCGTCGGCCGGGGTGATCGTGCCCTTGGCCATGCCCGTGACGTACGCCCGGTAGCGCGCCAGGACGCCCCAGTCGAGGGTGCCGTTCACGATCGGCAGGGGCGCTGCGGCGGGGGCGGCGGCGGCCGGTGCGGCGGGCGCGGGCGCTGCGCCCACGGCCGTGGCGGGCAGGGCGAGGACGGTGGCGCCGAGCGCGGCGGCGGTGACGACGGCCGCCGCGAGGGCTGTGGAGCGGCGGCGGGTGGATGAGGACATGGGCTGGATCTCCTGAGGGGTACGGGGGGTGGCGTGCAGCCGTGTGCGGCGTGCGGGGCGGGTGGCTCAGGGGTGGCCCGACTGTGCACCGGAGGCGGACTCGGACGCGGGGCCGGACCCGGCCGCGGACGCGGGGCCGGACCCGGCCGCGGACGCGGGGCCGGACCCGGCCGCGGACGCGGCGGCGGCCCGCGCGTGGCGGCGCCGCAGCGCCAGCAGCCATCCGGCGCCGCCGGCCGGCACCAGGAGGGCCGCGGCGAGGGCGGCGTACAGCCCGGCGTCCGACCCTCCGCCGGACCGCGGCGCGGCGGCGGTCGGTCCTGCGGCCGGGGTGGCGGTCGTCTGCGGGGCGGAGGGCGTCGCGGGGGCGGAGCCCAGGTCGGGCAGGGCGGGCAGGTGGGCGGTGGCGTCGAGGGCGACGGCGAGGGAGACGGGGTCCATCTCGGTGCCGGCCTTGTACATGGAGCCGAAGGCCCGGGAGCCGCCCTCGGTCAGGGCGGCCCGGGCCTCGGTGAGGGTGGCGAGCGCGCCCTCGGTCTTCAGGCCGGCCGCGTCGAACTCGACGAGCGGGACGGCGGGCTTCGTGTCCCCGCCCGTGGTGACGTCGGCGCTGAGGACGCCCTTGCCGCCCTCCACCCTGACGACGACCTTGCCGAGCTTGAGGTCGAGGTGGGCGCCGGTGAAGTGGACGGTGCCGGCGAAGGCGGCGTCGAGGGCGCCCTTCTGGCCGTCGTACGCGCCCTTGCCCTGCGGGAAGCGGAACAGCGCCCCACCGTCCTGGGCGCCCTCGGCGAGGGTCCACTTGCCCTGGCCGACGGTGCCGGTGACGTACTCGCGGAAGGTGCGCCGCACGCCCCAGTCGACGGCCGCGTCGGCGAACGCGCCCTGCCCGGCGGGGGTCTGCGCACCGGGGGAGGCCCCGGCCGCGGCGCTCGGGGACGGCGAGGGGGCCGCGGCCGGGGCGGACCGGACGTCGACGGAGAGCGTGATCGGGTCGAGCGGGGTGCCGGCCGGGTAGTAGCCGGCGAAGGCCTGGGCGCCCTGCTCGGTGAGGGTGGCGGGGACGTTGGTGAGGGCGAGCGGGCTGCCGCCGCCCCTCATGTCGATGCCGCCGAGGCCGAGGGTGGCGAAGGGGACCCGGGAGAGGTGGGTGACCCGGCCGGTGTCCTTGGCCTTGCCGACGACGTCCGCGTAGAGGGTGCCGCTGCCGCCTTCGATCCGGATCACGGGCCTGCTGATCGTCAGGTCCAGCTCGTGGGTGCCGTCGGGCTTCTGGTGGCCGTGGAAGGCGACGCCGCCGCTGAAGGCCGCTTCGAAGGCGCCGGTGTCGGGGTCGTAGGTGCCGGTGGCCGAGTGGAAGCGGAACAGGCTGCCGCCGACCGTGGCGGCTCCGCCCTTCAGCTGGAAACCGCCTTTTGCGACCGGGCCGGTGACGTAACCCTGGAAGGACGATCTGATGCCCCAGTCGAGCCTGCCGCCCTGCACGGCACGGCTCACCGCGTGGGCTCCGGCGGCGGGTATCAGGGCCGCGAGCAGAGCCGCCAGGGTCGCCGCGAGGGCGACGGCGAACGGGCGGACGGGTCGTGCGGACATCGATGTCCCCTCCAGGACCGACTTAGTAAGGTTAGGCTAACCTAAGTCATCCCGATCGGGAGCGGAACCCCTCCACCCGACGGACCATCAGCCGGACGACCAGGACGGTGCCTTCGTGCCTACGCCCGCCGCGGCAGCCCCCCGCCCCACCCGCCGCTCCCCAGGGGGTCGCCCCCGCGGCCGCCGTCCCGCCCGCGGCCACCTCGCGTTCGGCCGGCTCGCCCTCGGCCGCTTCGCCCTCGCCTTCTGCGCCCTGGCGACGGCCGCCGCCGTCACCGGCTGCGCGCACACGGACCCGCCCGGCGCGGGCCCCTCCGCCCGCAGCGCCGCCGCGCCCCCGGACCGGGTGGAGCCCCTCTCCCCCGCCCCGGTGCCCGCCCTCCCGGTGACCGTGCCCTCGGCCGACGGCAGCCCGGTGACGGTCGCGTCCGCCGACCGCGTGGTGCCGCTGACCGGCAGCCTCAACGAGATCGTCCACACCCTCGGCCTCGGCCCCCGGGTCGTCGCCCGCGACATCACCGCCACCTTCGAACAGGCCTCGCAGCTCCCCGTGGTGACCCGGGGTCACGAGGTCTCCGCCGAGAGCGTGCTGTCCCTGCGCCCCACGCTGGTGCTGGCCGAGACCACCACCGGCTCCGCCGAGGCCGTCCGGCAGATCCGCGACGCGGGCATCCCGCTGCTGGTGGTGGCCCCGGCCAAGTCCCTGGACGACGTACCCCGCAGGATCGACGCCGTGGCCGCCGCACTGGGCGTCAAGGACGCCGGGACGCGGCTGAACCAGCGCACCGCCGAGCGGATCGTCGCGGCCCGGGCGGGGGTGCCGGCGCAGGCCGCCGCACCGGGGAAACGGCCCCGGGTGGCGTTCCTGTACCTGCGCGGCTCCGCCTCCGTGTACCTGATGGGCGGCTCCGACTCCGGGGCGTCCTCGCTGCTGGAGGCCGCGGGCGCCGTCGACACCGGCAAGGAGTCCGGCCTCGGCAAGGACTTCACCCCGATCACCAGCGAGGCCCTCGCGGCCGCCGCGCCCGACGCTCTCCTCGTCATGTCCAAGGGCCTGGAGTCCGTCGGCGGCCCGGACGGCCTGGTGAAGATCCCCGGTGTCGCCCAGACCCCGGCCGGCATGGACCGCCGCGTGATCAGCATCGACGACGGCGTCCTCCTCAACTACGGGCCCCGCACCGACCAGGTGCTCGCCTCGCTCGTCGCCCAGCTCTACGGCAAGGCCTGACATGGGCGACCGCACCACGGAACCCGCCGCCGGGACGGCGGCCCCCACGGCCGCACCCACACCGGCCCCCACACCCGCACCCGCACCCGCACCCGCACCCGGGTCCGTGACCGCGACCTCGACCGCCACCGCGACCGCCGGCGCCGAACCCGCTGCCACCGCCGTCCCCGGCCGCCGGGCCCGGGGCGCCCCGGGCCGCCGGGGCGGCCGGCTGGTCGCCGGGCTCGGCGCCGTGCTCGTCCTGCTCGCGCTCGTCTCCGCCGGCGTCGGGGCGTACGAGATCCCGCTCGGGGACGTCCTCGGCTCCCTCCGGCACCACCTGGGCCTCGGCGGGACCCCGCTCGACCGGGTCGGCGAGAGCGTGCTGTGGAACGTACGCCTCCCCCGCGTCGCCCTCGCCCTGCTCGTCGGGGCCAGCCTGGGCTGCGCGGGAGCCCTGATGCAGGGGGTGTTCGGCAATCCGCTCGCCGAGCCCGGCGTCATCGGCATCTCGGCGGGCGCCGCCGTCGGCGCGGTCGCCGCCATCGGCCTCGGCCTCGGCTTCCTCGGCAACTGGACCGTCACCGCCTGCGCGTTCACCGCCGGCCTGATCACGGTCGGCGCCGTGTACCTGCTGTCGCGGACCGGCGGCCGGACCGAGGTCGTCACCCTCGTCCTCACCGGCATCGCCGTCAACGCCTTCGCGGGCGCCCTCATCGGCCTGTTCGTCTTCGTCGCGGACAGCGGCCAGGTCAACCAGATCACCTTCTGGCAGCTCGGCTCCCTCGCCCAGGCCACCTGGCCGAAGGTGCTGGCCGTCCTGCCCTGCGCCGCCGCCGGACTGGTCCTCGCCCCCTGCTACGCCCGCCGGCTGGACCTCCTCTCCCTCGGCGAACGGTCCGCCCGTCACCTGGGCGTGGACGTGGAGCGGCTGCGGCTCACGCTCATCGTCGTCGTCGCCCTGCTGACCGCGGCCGCCGTCGCAGTGGCCGGCGTCATCACCTTCGTCGGGCTGCTCGTCCCGCACCTGCTGCGCATGGCGAACGGCCCCGGCCACCGCTTCCTGGTCCCCGGCAGCGCCCTGGCCGGTGCGGCGGTGCTGCTCGCCGGCGACCTCGCCGCCCGGACCGTGGCCGCCCCGGCGGAGCTGCCGCTCGGGGTGCTCACCGCGCTGATCGGCAGCCCGTTCTTCTTCTGGCTGCTGCGCCGCACCCGTCGTAGGCAAGGAGGCTGGGCATGACCGCCGCCACTGCACCGGCCGGCTTCCGCTTCCTGCGGCGCCGCCGGCGCACCGTTCCCGAACGCCGCCCCGCGGGCACCACCGTCGCCGAGGCCGCCGGCCTGCACGTCCGCCTCGGCGGGCGCCCGGTCCTCGCCGGGATCGACCTGGCGGCCCCGGCCGGGGAGGTGCTGGCCCTGGTCGGCCCGAACGGCGCCGGCAAGTCCACGCTGCTCGCCGCGCTCGCCGCCGACCTGCCCGCCGCCGCGGGCACCGTACGGATCGACGGGCGTCCGGCGGGCGAGTGGACGGCCCCGGAGCTGGCCCTGCGCCGGGCCGTGCTCCCCCAGGCCGCGGAGCTCTCCTTCCCGTTCACCGTGGTGGAGGTCGTACGGATGGGCCGCGCGCCCTGGGCCGGCACCGGCCCCGCCGACGCCGGGGACGACGAGGAGGCCGTGGCCCGGGCGATGGCCGCCACGGAGGTGTCGGTTTTCGCCGACCGCTCCTTCACCGCCCTGTCCGGCGGAGAACGGGCCCGGGTGGCACTGGCCCGGGCGCTGGCCCAACAGGCCCCGCTGCTCCTGCTCGACGAGCCGACGGCGGCCCTCGACCTGCGCCACCAGGAGCTAGTGCTGCGGATCTGCCGGGAGCGGGCGGCGGCCGGGGACGCGGTGGTCGCGGTCCTGCACGACCTGGGCCTCGCCGCGGCCTACGCCGACCGCATCGCCGTCCTCGACGCCGGGCGGATCGCCGCGGACGGGCCGCCGGCCGACGTGCTGCGCGCGGATCTGCTCGGCCGGGTCTACCGGCAGCCCGTGGAGGTCCTGCCACATCCGCGATCTGGGATTCCGCTTGTGGTCCCCGTCCGCGGTGCGGACCCGACCGCATTACCGGAGAGTCACCTCGGTTTGACTTCCGCTTGACCCTCCCATGGGGTCCCCGTGGGGCCTCCGTGACGGCTCCGTGTCCGGAGCCGAAAGGTGTGCGTCAGATCACTGGACGGACGGGTATGGGTCAAGTAAGGCTCAGCTAAGTTAGGTCCGCCTCTCCGGCCGTCCCACCCGTGGGGCGGCCGTCTGCCGCACGCCGTCCGCCGACCCTCGACACCAGGAGCCCCCCATGCGTCCCGCCCGCCTCACCGTCCTCACCGCGGCTGCCGCCGTGGCCGCGCTGACGGCCGTCACCGGCTGCGCCGAGAAGGGCGGGTCGGCAGACGGCAAGGCCGTCAAGGTCGCCGCCTCCGACACCGCGTGCGAGGTCTCCGCGACCGAGTTCCCGGCCGGCAAGGTCACGATCGAGGTCGAGAACAAGGGCTCGAAGGTCACCGAGCTGTACGTCCTCTTCCCGGACGACCGGATCGTCACCGAGCGCGAGAACATCGGCCCGGGCACCAAGGCCACCATCACCGCCGAGATGAAGGCAGGCGACTACGAGATCGCCTGCAAGCCCGGCATGAAGGGCGACGGCATCCGCCAGAAGGTCAAGGCCACCGGCAACGGCACCGCCGAGAAGCGCAGCCCCGAGCTGGACGCCGCGGTCGCCGGCTACCGCAAGTACGTGCAGGAGCAGGCCGACGAGACCCTCCCCGCGGCCAAGACGTTCGCGGACGCGGTCAAGGCCGGCGACCTGGAGGCCGCGAAGAAGGCGTACGCCGCTTCCCGCATCGGCTGGGAGCGCACCGAGCCGGTCGCCGAGTCCTTCGGCGACATCGACCCGAAGGTCGACGTCCGCGAGGACGGCCTGGAGGCCGGCCAGGACCCGGCGAAGGACTGGACCGGCTGGCACCGCCTGGAGAAGTCGCTGTGGGCCGACGGCAAGATCGGCGACGAGGAGAAGAAGCTCGCCGACCAGCTGATCACCGACCTGACCGACTGGCAGAAGAAGGTCGGCCAGGCGGAGATCACCCCCACCTCCATCGCCAACGGCGCCAAGGAGCTCCTCGACGAGGTCGCGACCGGCAAGGTGACGGGCGAGGAGGAGCGCTACAGCCACACCGACCTGGTCGACTTCAAGGCCAACGTCGAGGGCGCGCAGAAGGCGTACGAGCTGCTGAAGCCGGTCGCCTCGAAGAACGACGCCGAGCTCGCCAAGCAGCTCGACACCCAGTTCGCCGCACTGAACGCGCTGCTGGACAAGTACCGTGCGGACAAGAACACCTACGAGTTCACCTCCTACGACAAGGTCGGCGAGACCGAGCGCAAGGAGCTGTCGGACGGCGTCAACGCGCTGGCCGAGCCGCTCTCGAAGCTGGCCGCCGCGGTCGCCAAGTAATCCGGCAACGGTCAACAGCAGGCGGGAGAACCCGGAATGACTGAATCTGTGCCGGCCCAGGCCGGCCGCCCCTCGCGGCGCTCCGTGCTCGGCTGGGGCGGGGCCGGGCTGACGCTCGGCGCCGCCGCGGCCGGCGGTGCGGCGGCGGCCTTCGTCCCCTCCTCCGACCTGGCGCCGGCGGCCTCCGCCGGCGGTGCGGTGCCCTTCCACGGCGCGCACCAGGCGGGTATCGCCAGCGCGGTCCAGGACCGCCTGCACTTCGCGGCGTTCGACGTGAAGACGAAGGACCGCGCCGAGCTGGTGAAGCTGCTCAAGGACTGGACCGAGGCGGCCCGCCTGATGACGGCCGGCCGGCCCGTCGGCGACGCCTACGAGGGCCTGCCCGAGGCGCCGCCGACCGACACCGGCGAGGCCCTCGGCCTCAAGCCGTCCCGGCTGACGCTGACGGTCGGCTTCGGCCCGGGCCTGTTCGCCAAGGACCGCTTCGGCCTGGAGGGCAAGCGCCCGGAGGCCCTGGTGGACCTGGAGCTGTTCCCCGGCGACAACCTGGACCCGGCCCGCTCCGGCGGCGACCTGTGCGTCCAGGCCTGCGCCGACGACCCGCAGGTCGCCGTGCACGCCATCCGCCAGCTCGCCCGCATCGGCTTCGGCAAGGTCGCGATGCGCTGGTCGCAGCTCGGCTTCGGCAAGACCTCCTCGACCACCCCGGACGAGCAGACCCCGCGCAACATGATGGGCTTCAAGGACGGCACCCGGAACATCGCCGGGACCGACAAGGCGGCCCTCGACAAGCACGTGTGGGTCGGCGCGGAGGACGGCAGCGCCTGGATGACGGGCGGCTCGTACCTGGTCGCCCGCCGCATCCGGATGAACATCGAGACCTGGGACCGCACCCCCCTGCAGGAGCAGGAGGACATCTTCGGCCGCGACAAGGGCGAGGGTGCGGCGGTCGGCAAGTCGAAGGAGCGCGACGAGCCGTTCCTGAAGGCGATGAAGCCGGAGGCGCACGTCCGCCTCGCGCACCCCGACAGCAACAACGGGGCGACGATCCTGCGCCGCGGCTACAGCTTCACCGACGGCACGGACGGGCTGGGCCGGCTGGACGCGGGCCTGTTCTTCATCGCCTACCAGCGCGACGTCCGCAAGGGCTTCATACCGATCCAGCGCCAGCTGGCGAAGTCCGACGTCCTCAACGAGTACATCCAGCACGTGGGTTCGGCGATCTTCGCCGTCCCGCCGGGCGTCCACGACAAGGACGACTGGTGGGGCCGGGCCCTGTTCGCCTGACGGGTCCGCACACGAGGAGAACGACGTGTTCAGCAACTATCTGATCGGCCTGCGCGAGGGGCTGGAGGCCAGCCTGGTCGTCTGCATCCTCATCGCGTACCTGGTCAAAACCGACAACCGGGACAAGCTGCCGCCGCTGTGGCTGGGCGTGGGCCTCGCGGCCGCGATCAGCCTGGCCTTCGGGGCCGCGCTCGAATTCGGCACCTCGGAGCTGACGTTCCAGGCGCAGGAGGCGATCGGCGGCAGCCTGTCGATCGTCGCGGTCGGCCTGGTGACGTGGATGGTCTTCTGGATGAAGCGCACCGCGCGGCACCTGAAGGCCGAGCTCCACGGCAAGCTCGACGCGGCCCTGGCCATGGGCACCGGCGCCCTGGTGGCGACGGCGTTCCTGGCCGTCGGCCGCGAGGGGCTGGAGACCTCGCTGTTCGTGTGGCGGTCCGTGCACGCCGCCGGGGACGGCTCCGCGCCGCTGATCGGCGTCCTGCTGGGCCTCGGCACGTCGGTCCTGTTGGGCTGGCTGTTCTACCGGGGCGCGCTGCGGATCAACCTGTCGAAGTTCTTCACCTGGACGGGCGCGATGCTCGTCGTGGTCGCCGCGGGCGTGCTCGCGTACGGCGTGCACGACCTCCAGGAGGCCGAGTTCCTGCCCGGCCTGGTGAACAAGGCCTTCGACATCAGCGGGACCATCCCGCCGGACAGCTGGTACGGGACCCTGCTGAAGGGCACGTTCAACTTCCAGCCGGACCCGACCTGGCTCCAGCTCGGGGTGTGGGTCCTCTACCTCGTTCCCACGCTGGCCCTCTTCCTCGCGCAGGGCGCGGGGCGCCGGCCGCAGCCCGCGCAGGCCGCTGCCCCGGCCGCGGAGGCGCAGCCCGGCGCGTAGACGGCGCCGCCCGTACGTGCGAAGGGGCCCCGGACCGTGTGTCCGGGGCCCTTCCGCATGGCCGTACGCGTACGGACGGACGGGCGGGCGGGCGCGACGGGCGTACCGCCGCGGGGGTCTCACCAGAGGCGGTCGACGAGCCCCGGGTACAGGGCGATCCGGGTCCCCGCGAAGGCGGCGGCCTCGGCGCGCCCGGCCGGGAAGTCCCCGAGGACCTCCTTGTCGAACCCGGGGTCGTCGGTGGCCAGCGGCTCCTCGGGCGTGCCGCCCACCAGGACCGCGCCGGGCAGCCGGGTGAAGCCGGCCGCCTCGTAGAACCGGGCCAGCGGCCGGTCGCAGCTGAACAGGACCACGTCCACCGCCGGGTCGGCGGCCAGAGCCGCCCGGGCCCCGGCCACCAGCCGGCCGCCGTGGCCGCGGCCCCGGTCCGTCTCCCGGGTCACCACCGCGCTCAGCCCGGCCGCGCGGTACGTGCGCCCCGCGTGCCGGACCGGCTTGTACAGCAGCGCCAGGGAGGCGGCCACCGTCCCGTCGGCGTCCAGCAGCAGCATCATCAGCGGGGCGAGCTCGGGGTCGTGGCCGTGGCGGTGGCCGGGCCAGGCCTGCTCCTCCAGTTCGCTGACCTGGGCCGCGAGCTGCGCGGGCAGCTCCGCCTCGGGGTGGCTGACGATCCTCATCCGGGGATCCGGACGCCGGCGCCGCCGACCCGCACCCGCGGGTCGCCCGCGCGCAGTTCCACCGTGAGGAGCCCCGGGCGGCCCATGTCCTCGCCCTGGTGGAGGGTGAGCACGGCCTCCTCGGGGACGAGCCCGAGCTCGCGGGCGTACGCCCCGAAGGCCGCGGCCGCCGCTCCCGTGGCGGGGTCCTCGACGACGCCGCCGACCGGGAACGGGTCGCGGACGTGGAAGGTGTCGGCGCCCGCCCGGTGCACGAGCTGGACGGTGGTCAGGTCCAGGCGCCGCATCAGCGCCTCCAGCCGGGCGAAGTCGTAGTCGAGGTCCGCGAGGCGGGCCCGGGTGGCCGCGCCGAGCACCAGGTGGCGGGCCCCGGCGAAGGCGATGCGGGGCGGGAACTGCGGGTCGAGGTCGGCCTCCGGCCAGTCCAGGGCGGCGAGCGCCTCGGCGAGGTCGGCGTCCGCGATCTCCTCGGTGTGCGGCTCGACGCTGGTCAGGACGGCCCGCAGCCCCCCGCCGTCGGTGTCGGCCACCGAGACGGGGACGGTGCCGGCGGGCGTGGCGAAGACCAGCTCGCCCGGGCCGATCCGCTCCGCGAGGGCCACGGAGGCGGCCACCGTGGCGTGCCCGCAGAAGGACACCTCCGCCTTGGGGCTGAAGAAGCGCAGGGTGAACGCCCGGCCGGGCGCGCCGTCCAGCCCGGGCGGCGGATCGGTCAGGAACGCCGTCTCGCTGTAGCCGAGTTCGGCCGCGATCCGGAGCATGGCGGCGTCGTCCAGGGCGAGCGCGTCGAGCACGACCCCGGCGGGGTTGCCGCCGGCCGGGTCGTCGGAGAAGGCGGTGTAGCGCAGTACCTCGGTCGTCATGTCCGCCCCAACCCGGTCCGGGGCCCGGCCATTCCCGGTCGTGCCCGGCAGCCCGTTCCCGGCTGCGCCCGGCGCCCCTGCCCTGCCGTCCCGGCGCCCCTCGCCGGCTGCTGCTCAGCCGCGCCCGATGTACGGCATCGCCGTCGCCATCACCGTCGCGAACTGCACGTTCGCCTCCAGCGGCAGCTCTGCCATGTGCAGGACGGTGCGGGCGACGTCGGCCGCGTCCATTACCGGCTCCACCGCCAGCTGCCCGTTGGGCTGGAGGATGCCCTGCTGCATCCGCTCGGTCATCTCGGTCGCCGCGTTGCCGATGTCGATCTGGCCGCAGGCGATCCGGTACGGGCGCCCGTCCAGCGACAGCGACTTGGTCAGCCCCGTCACGGCGTGCTTGGTCGCCGTGTACGCGATCGAGTGCGGGCGCGGCACGTGCGCGGAGATGGAGCCGTTGTTGATGATCCGGCCGCCCTGCGGGTCCTGCTCCTTCATCTGCCGGAAGGCCGCCTGCGCGCACAGGAACGCCCCGGTGAGGTTGACGTCGACCACCGAGCGCCAGGCCTCGTGGGGGAGGTCCTCCAGCGGGACGCCGCCGGGGCCGAAGGTGCCCGCGTTGTTGAACAGCAGGTCGAGCCGGCCGTACCGTTCGCGCGCCGCCGCGAAGAGAGCGGCGACGTCGTCCGGATCGCTGACGTCCGCCGGTACGCACAGCACGTCCGCGCCGGGCCGGTCCGCCGCGGCCGCCGCGGCCGTCTCCCGGAGCGGTTCGCTGCGGCGCCCTGCGACGGCCACCGACCAGCCGGCGCCCGCGAGGGCCAGGGCGACGGAACGGCCGATGCCGGAGCCTGCCCCGGTGACGACGGCGGTCTTCTTCCCACTTGCGTCCATGGGCCCGCAGGGTACGTCACCTGCCGCGGGCGTCCACGGACGTTCCGCCAGCTGAGAGCATGGGGCGGTCAGGGGTGTGAAAAAACGACGAAAGAGACAGGAGTCCCGCATGCCGGAGACAGGCCCCGCGACGGCCTCTGCGCCCGAGCCGTCGACCCCGACGTCCTCCGCTGCCCCGCCCGCTTCCGCCCCGCCGACCACGGCCGCGCGCCGCACCGGACTGCTCGTCGTCCTCGTCCTCGGCGGCCTCAGCGCCCTCCCCCCGCTGTCCATGGACATGTACCTGCCGGCCCTGCCGCAGGTCGCCTCCGCCCTGTCCAGTCCGGCCGCCACCATCCAGCTCACCCTCACCGCCTGCCTCGCCGGCATGGCGGTGGGCCAGCTCGTCATCGGCCCGATGAGCGACAAGTGGGGGCGCCGCCGCCCCCTGCTGACCGGCATGGTCCTCTACGCCCTCGCCACCGCGGTCTGCGCCCTCGCGCCCAGCGCCGAACTGCTCATCGGCTTCCGCCTGCTCCAGGGCCTGGCCGGATCGGCCGGGATCGTCATCGCCCGCGCCGTCGTCCGCGACCTCTACGACGGCGTCGAGATGGCCCGCTTCTTCTCCACGCTGATGCTCATATCCGGTGTCGCACCGATCGTCGCCCCCCTGATCGGCGCCCAGGTACTGCTGTTCGCCGACTGGCGCGGGATCTTCGTCGTCCTCGCCGCCGTCGGACTCCTCCTGACCCTGGTGGCCTGGCGCAGCCTCGACGAGACCCTGCCGCCCGCCCGGCGGCACACCGGCGGCGTGGGCCACGCGCTGCGCACCATGCGCGGGCTGCTCGCCGACCGCGTCTTCGCCGGCTACACCCTGGCCGGCGGCTTCGCCTTCGCCACCCTCTTCTCGTACATATCCGCCTCGCCCTTCGTGGTGCAGGAGATATACGGGGCGTCCGCGCAGACGTTCAGCCTGCTGTTCGGCCTGAACTCGGTCGGCCTGATCCTCGCCGGGCAGGTCAACGGCAAACTGCTGGTCGGCCGGGTCAGCCTGGACCGGGTGCTGGCCGGCGGGCTCACCGTCGTCAGCGCCGCCGCCGTGGCGCTGCTGCTGATGTCCACCGGGGTGTTCGGGCCCGTCGGTCTGGTCCCGGTCGCCGCCGCGCTGTTCGTCCTGGTCACGGCGATGGGCATGGTCCTGCCGAACACCAACGCCCTCGCCCTGATGCGCACCCCGCACGCCGCCGGCTCCGCCTCGGCGCTGCTCGGCACCGCCTCGTTCCTGGTGGGCGCGGTCGCCTCCCCGCTGGTCGGGATCGCCGGCGAGGACACGGCCGTGCCGATGGCGGTGGTCCAGGTCGCGTGCGCGCTGCTCGCGCTGGCCTGTCTCCTCGGCATGAGCCGCCCCTGGCAGCAGCGGGAGCCGGCGGACGGGGCGTGAGGCCGGTGCCCGGAGCGCCGTAAACTTCGCAGGTGAACGCCTCCGCCCCCACCACCGCCGAATCCCTGCGGTCCGCACTGGCCGGACTGCTCGACGGGCTCCCGCCGAAGCAGGCCGCGGCCGCCGTCGAGCGGCTGATCGCCAACTACCGGGGGCGCACCCCCACCGACGCGCCCGTCCTGCGGGACCGGTCCGACGTGGCGGCGTACGCGGCGTACCGGATGCCGGCCACCTTCGAGGCCGTCCGCGGCGCGCTCGCCGGACTCGCCGGGGCCGCCCCGCAGTGGGCCCCGGCCTCGCACGTCGACGTGGGCGGCGGCACCGGCGCGGCGACCTGGGCGGTGGACGCCACCTGGGACGGCCCGCGCACGACCACCGTCCTGGACTGGGCGGAGCCCGCCCTCGCCCTCGGTAAGGAACTGGCCGGGGCCTCCGGCTCGGCGGTGCTGCGCTCCGCCGAGTGGCGGCGGGCCGTCATCGGCTCCGGGATCACCCTGCCCGAGGCCGATCTGGTGACCGTGTCGTACGTCCTGGGCGAGCTGACGCCCGAAGCCCGCCGGGCCGTCGTCGACGAAGCCGCCCGGGCCGGGCAGGCCGTGGTCCTGATCGAGCCCGGCACGCCCGACGGGTACCTGCGCATCCGTGAGGCCCGGGACCAGCTGATCGGGGCCGGGCTGCGGGTCGCCGCACCCTGCCCGCACGACGGGACCTGCCCGATCGAGGTCGGGCAGGACTGGTGCCACTTCTCGGCGCGGGTCAGCCGGTCCTCCCTGCACCGGCAGGTCAAGGGCGGCTCGCTGGCGTACGAGGACGAGAAGTTCAGCTACGTGGCCGCCACCCGGTTCCCGGCGGCGCCGGCCCCCTTCCGGATCACGCGCAGGCCGCAGATCCGGAAGGGGCTCGTCCTGCTGGACCTGTGCGGCCCGCAGGACGAGGGGCTGTCCCGGTCCACCGTGACCAAGCGCCACGGCGACCTGTACAAGGCGGCCCGGGACGCGGAGTGGGGCCAGGAGTGGCCCCCGGCCGACCCCACGGCCCCGTAACCCCCGCGCCGCCGACCGCCGACCGCCGACCTCGTCCGGGACCACGTCAACGTCCGCTACATCCGGAGCTCCTGGGTGCAGCACTTCACGCTGCCGCCGCCCTTGAGCAGCTCCCCGAGGTCCATCGGGACCGGCTCGAACCCGCGGTCGCGCAGGGGCTCCAGCAGCCCGGTCGCCGCCTGCGGGAGCAGGACGTGGCGGCCGTCGGACACCGCGTTCAGGCCGAGCGCGGCCGCGTCCCGGTGGTCGGCGAGCAGCGCGTCCGGGAACAGCCGCCGCAGCACCGCGCGGCTGCCCGGCGAGAACGCCTCCGGGTGGTACATCACCTCGTCGCCGTCCAGCACGCACAGCGCGGTGTCCAGGTGGTAGTAGCGCGGGTCCACGAGGTCCAGGCCGATCACCGGGCGGCCGAAGAACTCCTGGGCCTCGTCGTGCGAGAGCGGACTGGAGCGGAAGCCGCGCCCGGCCAGGATCCAGCTGGCGGTGACGGCGAAGTCGCCCTCGCCCTCGTTGACGTGCGCGGGCTCGCGGACGTCCCGGAAACCGTGGGAGCGGAACCAGTCGAGGTGGATCCGCGCCTCGGGCGCCCGCTCCGGGTGGGCGAACCGGGCACCGAGCACCCGGCCGTCGATGACGAGGGCGCCGTTCGCGGCGAACACCATGTCGGGCAGTGCCGGGTCCGGTTCGAGCGTCTCGACGGTGTGGCCGAGGGAGAGGTAGCGGTCCCTGAGGTCTTCCCACTGGGCCTGTGCGAGGGGCAGGTCCACCGGTTTCGTGGGATCCATCCACGGGTTGATGGAGTACGTGACCTGGAAGTGTGCCGGTGGGCACATCAGGTAGCGCCGGGGTGTGGCGTCTCTGCGCAAAGAAGGCTCCTCACGACTCACGGGCTTGTGGAGAGAATCGTCCCTCCCCCGGGGAGACCGTGCAGTGAACTGTCCGGGTGGTTCGCGGAATGACTCAAAGACGAGATGTATCGATTGGTAATTTGGCCGAATGAGCAGTAGGAAACCGGACACGAAGGCCCCCGACGCCAGCCGCCGCAGCGACCGCTCGCGGCAGGCCATCCTCGACGCGGCCCTCGCGCTGGTCGGAGAGGTCGGCTACAACAAGCTGACCGTCGAGGCGATCGCCGCCCGCGCCGGCGTCGGCAAGCAGACGATCTACCGGTGGTGGCCGTCGAAGGCCGCGGTCCTGCTGGACGCCTCGCTCGCCCTCGCCGGGGACGCCGAGACCGAGGGCGGCTGGGCCGGCTTCCCCGACACCGGGGACCTCGCCGCCGACCTGAAGTACGTACTGCGCGCCACCGTGGACGAGTTCAACGACGAGAAGTACGCAGCCCCCGCCCGCGCCCTCACCGCCGCCGGGGCCACCGACCCCGAGCTCGGCGCCCGCTTCACCGAACAGCTCCTGGAACCGCAGCTCGCGCTGTACGAGGCACGGCTGCGCACCGCCCAGGAGGCCGGCCAGCTCGCCGCCGACGCGGACCTCCGCCTGACGGTGGAGATGCTCGTCGGACCGCTCACCTACCGCTGGCTCATGCGCACCGCGCCGCTGACCCACGCGTACGCGGACGCCCTCGTGGACGCGGTCCTCTCGGGGGCCCGCGCCTGACCCCGCCCTCCACGGCGGCCGGGGTGGCGAAGGTCACCGCAGCCCCACCAGGTCGCGATCGACCGACACAAACGCCCCTTTTCTCCAGCCATATGGGTATTTTCCGTCCGTTCGGCTGCCGTTCGCACATGCTTCACCCCCACCCCCCGGTTGGGGAGAGCGGTCACCCGGACCTCAGGATGGTGGGACGATGTGAGGGTCTGCCGGTGGCCAACGGTGAGGTGAGGGGATAGATGGGGTCCAAGTCCGACCGCGTCAAACGCGGCGAGCAGAGCAGGATTTCGCAGTGGTTGCGCCGGCGCCCGAAACCCTCGCCCGAAGACCCCGCCCTGGCACGCGAAGCGCTGCTGCTGTCGGTCGCCGCCGCCGGCCTGCCGCTCGCCCCCGCCGCCCACCCCGCCGGCTACCGCTGCTCCTGTGACCGCATCGGCTGTCCCACCCCCGCGCGGCACCCCCTCTCCTTCGCCTGGCAGACCCAGTCGACCACCGACCGCGCGCAGATCGAGCGCTGGGCCCGCAACCAGCCCCAGGCCAACTTCATCACCGCGACCGGAATGCTCCACGACGTACTGGACGTCCCGCTGGAGGCCGGAACCCGCGCCCTGGACCGCCTCCTCGAAGCCGGCGTCGACGTCGGCCCCGTCGCCGAGTCCGGCGGCACCGGCGACCAGGCCCGGATGCTCTTCTTCACCGCGACCCGCGGCACCCCCGAAGACGAGGACGAGTGGTGGCCGTGCGAGCTGGACTGCCACCCCGAGACGATGGACGAGCACCCCGGGCTGCGGTGGCACTGCCGCGGCAGCTACGTACTGGTACCGCCGGCGGCCCTGCCGGGCGACCATGCGGTGAGCTGGGTCCGCGGGATGGAACACCCCCTGCCGGATCCACTCACCCTGCTGGGCACCCTCACGGACGCCTGCGCCGAATACGCCGGCTCCGCCGACCGGTCCCCCGCAGCCGTGGCCTGGCCCCACCACTGACGGCCGCCGGCCCCGCCGTGAACGGCACGGCCGGCCACCCGCATACGGGTCGGGGGGGGGGGGGGGGGGGGGGGGGGGGGGGGAGGGGGGGGGGGGGGGGGGGGGAAGGGAGTACGAAGGTGGGT